>CAYUNP010000051.1:0-10597 GCA_964446085.1 uncultured Pirellulaceae bacterium | reverse complement strand
GGCAGATGCTTTCCAGGTTCGGCTCACGCGACCGCTTTGCGGCTATGGAAAGCGCATATCAAAAGCGCAATCGAGTGAATAGCCGTAGTGGATTCACTCGCTCGCGCTTCGAGTTGTCATTTGTCGCAAGTCACCGAAAACTTGAACGAAGTATCCCACGACGTAATTTCCGGGTAAGCCCCTGGGAAGAAAGCGAGTTTTGGTCTGACCGCCGGAACGCGCCTGAACTCTAAAACGCGAACTCTTTTGCTCCGATGTCGACTGCTTCTCCGAACATGCGGAAATTGCCATCCACGTCGAGTCCAAATCGTCCTTGCTGGGTTAAGCCCGCATCGATCGCCGGACTATTAACGTCCAGGTCAAAGAAACCGTTGGGGTCGAATTCTGGTGCCGCAAAAATGGTGTTTGGCCCATTGTTTACACCCAGGGTAAATCCGTTGTAGACCAGGTTGAAGTTGAACCACACGAAACCTCCTTCGAACTTGAAGGCAGCGTTTCGATTGTCGTTGGCACGAAGGATGTTGTTGTAAACAAGGACGTTGTCGCCGCGAACAACGGAGACCTCGCCTCCAAACTCAAAGCTCCGCATGTTGCGAAACAGCGTGTTGTTGCGAATGGTCAAGTTTTCAGATTGGTAGCAGTGAACGCCCTGCCCTCCATTATCGAAGCACAGATTGTTTTCAACCAGGATCGAACCAGAATACGTTTGATTGTTTCCGGTCGGAGCGGTAAGGTTCTGCGTGTCGTCGATCACGATGCCGTTTCCGTCGGTCGGTCGACCAAAGAGAGCATTGTCGACTTTGTTCTCGTTTGAGAAGCTCGTGTTGTTTCGCACCATGATGTCGTAGCCTGGCCGGTCCGTTGTGCGAACCTGCGGCTGATAGATGCTGATCCCGCTGTGTTGATCAGGATTGAAAAAAGCATTTCGGTAAACGACGTTCCATTCAACAAGGATCTGGTCGCTCTGATCAATTGCAATGCCACCGCCACGACAATCATGAACGCGGCAATCCCGCACCGTCACATTGTGACAACGATTGAAAGCGATTCCTTTTGAGCGTGGAGCATCCGGCCGACGATTGGCAAGCTCGAAGCCATCAACGGTCAGGAAATTCAAATCGTCTCCATATATGGACCCAATGATAAAGGCACCTTCGCGACGGTCTGACTCCAGCGTGACTCCTGATCGGACAAAGTTGAAGTGCCCCCAATAGGTTCCATCCAGGACAATCACCGTTGAGCCAGTAGCAGCACGGTTCAGTGCTGTCTGGATTGATCGAAACGGAGTGTTTCGATTTTGAGCCTGTGCATTGGTGCGTGAATTGTCTCCGTCGGGAGAAACGTAATAGGTTTGAGCATCAACATCGATTGAAAAACACGCCGTGAGCAGGAAAGCGACCAGGGCGATTGATCGCATGATTTTGAAATTCATAATGGCATCCTTGAAGAACATCTCTTTTCGATTGCTCATTGGAACAGAGCCAGGAAGCAACTTCAACATTAACGTAACCTCAAAAAAACATTCCTGGAAAAGCAGATTAAAAGTCGACACTTGGTGACTGAACTGGCAGGCGACTTGACTGAATGTCTTTTGATTTTTTCTTTGCCAACAATGCCTGTGTTAGCCAATTATTGAGCGCATCCAACGGCACAAAAGTTTGACTTTTGAAATGGCCTGGTTATTGCCACCGAAAGAAAATTCCCCAGCTTGGTAATCGTCAAAGTTTTCCTGTTTTTGCAAAACGAATGCAGGCTATCGATGCAGGATGCGGTGCGGATGAGCGTAGATATTGAATCTGGTTGTTGAGGTGAATCCGACCAGTGTCACGCCAAACTCTTCGGCAAGTTCGGCCGCAAGCGAAGATGGAGCACCAACGGCAACGAGCACTGGTATGCCTGCGGAGATGACTTTTTGCACCAGTTCAAAGCTGGCACGGCCACTAACGACGACAATTCCATCTGGCATGGTCTCGTTACCACCCAGCAGTTGACTGCCAATCAGTTTATCGAGTGCATTATGGCGCCCAACGTCTTCGAAACATGCGATCAATTGACCGTCAGCAGAAACCAGGCCGGCCGCGTGCAGTCCGCCCGTTTCGTCGAAAGTTTCCTGTCGTTCACGAAGCAATTTTGGCATCGAAGTAATCACTTCGGGAGTCACGGTGATCGACGCCTCTTTGACTCCGTCGCTCAGTTGAGCGCGGACGGCTTCAAGCGATGCTTTGCCGCAGATACCGCAACTGGAAGTCGTATAAAAATTCCTTTGCAGCGACCCAAAATCAAACGCCACGCGATCGGCAAGGTGGACGCAAAGTTGATTTGTATCCTCGGTTCCTTCAGTTTTTGAACCGGTTGACTCAAACTGATCGATGTCGAGGCTTGATTTGATGATCCCTTCGCCGAGCAGGAATCCTGCAGCAAGTTCGCGGTCATGGCCCGGCGTTCTCATGGTGATCGACAGAGATCGATCTTTTCGTTTCTCTTTGGGACCGAAAACAACCCGGATTTCAAACGGTTCTTCGGTTGCCAGAAAATCATTCGTTTGTTCAAACCCACTATCAGCAAACCGCACAATTTCACGTGTGCGACGACGTTGGTTGGCCTGTTTGCTGGAGTCGTTCAATTTGTTTCATCCTGTTTCGATTTAGAGTCAGAATTCTGCCGTGCGAACATTTTCTCCCACGAAACGTCGATCGACCAGTTCATCACTGGAGCGAGGCTGGCAAAATCGTCCGTCCATTGTGGCGCGTTCGGCGGTAAAACGTACTCCACGCCAACGGAAGCGATTCGTTCATGGGCGGCAACTTTTTCATTGGAGACCAAAATCCAGTCACTCCCTCGCGGATCGTCACTATCGTCACTGTCAAAAAAATGAGTGACGTAGGTCGCTGACAGGCCACGCTTTTTTGTAATGGCGAACAAAACTGGTTTCAAGTTGATGAATCGATTCGAAATATGGAAAAGCAGGATTCCGTCTTCTTTCAAATGATGTTCATAGACGTCAAAACATTCATCGGTCAACAAATGCACGGGAATGGAGTCACTGGAAAACGCATCAATGGCCAACAAGTCAAACTGTCGATTCTGCCTTCGATCCAGTTCATTCTCCAGCATGATGCGTCCGTCTCCGATTACGACTTCACATTGATCATCGAATGATCTCAGAAACGTAAACCAGTCGCGGGCGATCTCTTCAACCTTCGGATTGATCTCGTAAAAGACAAACTCATCATCAGGAGTTGCCCACGAGAGCATGGATCCAATTCCAAGTCCAAGGACGCCAACTTTGATGCCTTTGCGAGACGGTTGTTCGGCCGCTGCAAGGTCGCGCTGCGTTTTGATGCAAATTGAAAAACCGCTTCCATCCGCGTAGTAACTGTGAGGTTCCAGGCTTGGCTGCGGAAGAACAATCTGGCTTCCATGATCAATATTGCCACTGACAAAGACGCGTCGGTCTCCCTGCTTGGTCACTGAAAAAATACCGTATTCATTGCGGCCAGCCAGCAGCACGTCCTGGCTTCCGCTGCGAGTCAGAGTCCCAATCAGAACTGAAAGTACCAAGCCTCCAATGAGCAGTCCAACGAATCCGATCGCGATTTTTCGTCCAGTCGGGATGGTTTTCTGCAAGCAGGGAATCCCAATTCCGATCATCAGCGCCCCGATCAACGCAAATTGAAACTCCGGGAATCCCGAAAAGATTCGCGGCGCAATCAGGACGACAAAAATGCCTCCCAGGGATCCACCGAGGGAAACGAAAAGGTAAAACAGGGTTAACTTGCTGGTATGCGGCTTGAATCGTTCCAGTTCACCGTGACACGTCATGCCACATGCGAACAGGCTCAACGAAAGCAACAACACCTGTAGCATTGCGGACGCATTAACATTGATCAGCGCAACGGCAGCACCGGCGGTAACTCCCAACAGCAGCAACGGTACAAAAAGACCTCGATGATACCAGCGAGGTTTCTCAAAACAGATGATGAAGGAAATCAAATACAGCGCCAGTGGCAATATCCACAGGAAGGGTACCGAAGCAATCTCCTGACACATCAAGTTGGTCGTTGCCAACAGCATGATTGATGGCAACATTGCCAATACCAGCCACAACAGCATGTGCATTGGCCGAAAATTCCCTCTGTCATTTTCGTTCGCAAGTCGGGTTGCTCCGCCCCACGAATCAGAACTGCGAACCTGGTAGCCGCTGCAGATGCACATCACAACAAACAGGACGAACAAGCCGGACCACAACCATGACTGGTTTTGCAGACGCAGATTTGGTTCAAACAGAAACGGGTAGCTGATCAGCGCCAACAACGAACCGACGTTTGACAACGCATAAAGTCGATAAGGAGAGTTCGACTTGCCGCCGTCAGAATCATCACCGTGCGAGACGCTTTGCCACGCCTGAATCAGCGGACCTGTCGTCGCCAAAACGAAAAAAGGTACCCCCACTGAAAGCGCCAACACTTTCACAATCTCCACCGAAAGTGAACCATAGCTGTCGGGCTTGAGGGATTCAGCAGGCAAAACTGGCAATGCCAGCAGCGCCAACAAAAGCACCACGCTGTGGACGATGAATGACGTTCTGGGTTTGAGCAGCATCCGCAGGCCATGCGAATACAAATAGCCCAACAGCAGTGCAATCTGAAAGAACATCATGCACGTGTTCCAGACCGAAGCCGTTCCGCCAAACCATGGGAGAATCACCCTGGCGATGAGCGGCTGGACCTGAAAGAGCAGGAACGCGCCGAGGAAGACTACGATACTGTATCGGTGCATGTCGATCAGAAGAAAATGTTGAATCTGCCCAAAAGAGGACTCCGCACAAGAGTACCCCGCTTATGGCTGCTCCGGTTAAAGTCTGACCAGGTTCACGGCTCCCCCTCGCGGAGCCCACTTTTGGGCAGCAGTTCAACACCGTTGAATCAAGATGCAAGTTTTACGCGATCAACGGCAGTTCGTCAAACCTCAGGAGGTCCATCGCCGAAAATGTCACTAATTGATTTGTGCTGATGAATACGGCGGATTGCCTCGCCCATCATCGGAGCAATCGAAAGGACCTTCAGGTTCGGAAGCTGAGCAGCCTTTTCTTCCGAGATTGGAATACTGTCAGTAACGACGATCGAATCTACAGGGGCATTTTTCAGACGCTCAACGGCTTTGCCGGCGAAAACGCCGTGAGATGCCGCGACGTGAATCTCTTTGGCCCCTTTTTTCTTCACCAGTTCAGCAGCCCCACAGATGGAGCCGGCCGTACTGATCATGTCGTCAAACATCAAGGCGATTTTGCCTTCAACTGGCCCGCCAATAATGTTCTCTTGCACAATTTGTTCTGCAGAAAGACGCCGTTTGTCGAGGATCGCCAACTGCCCACCGATTCGTTTCGCATGTCCAACAGCACGCTTGATCGATCCCTCATCAGGTGAAACGATGACGATGTCTTCAACCGGAATGTTGAGCGACAGAAAGTGCTGGTTCAGGACGCTTCCCGCGTAAAGGTGATCCACCGGAACGTCAAAGAAACCCTGAATCTGAGCCGCGTGCAGATCCATCGTCAACACACGATCGGCACCCGCACGCGTGATCATGTTCGCGACCAGCTTGGCCGTAATCGGAACGCGACCTTCGTCTTTGCGATCCTGCCGGGCATAGCCGTAATAGGGAACGACTGCCGTGATCCGTTCCGCACTGGCGCGGAGGCAAGTGTCGATCATGATCAACAGTTCCATCAGGTTATCGTTCACCTGCGGGCACGTCGGCTGCACGATAAAAACGTCGCGTCCGCGAACGTCCTGAATCTTGCAGTGAAACTCGCCATCGGGAAATGTTGAGAACCGACAATCGGCCAACTCAATGTTCATGAAGGAACAAATTTTCTTTGCCAGTTCCGGATTGGCACGTCCGCTAAAAACTTGCAGCTGACTCATATTCATCGTTCAATTGTGGAGCGCTAAATAGTATGACAATTATTGACTACAGGTTTTGCAAAGCTTCTTCGACAGCTTTCAGGTGCTCGACCGTGTTGACGCTAAGCGCCTCAATGGGTTTCAAAACAGGCAGAGCTCGCACGTCCTCTTTATCCGAAAGCAGAATCCCGGGAACGTCCGTGATGTAGTACTCTTTTTGCCGATTGTTGTCGGTTAGGCGATCCAGTGCGCCCAGCATTTTCTGACAGTCAAACACGTACGTGCTCATGTTAACTTCAGTAATCGCTTTTTGCTCGTCCGAAGCATCCTTCTCTTCCACGATGCCCGTAAAATTGTTGTCAGCATCACGAACAATACGCCCCAGCCCCGTTGGATTGTCATGGATCAGCGTGCCAAGAATGCAAGCCGGACTGGTCGATGCGAAATCTTTCAGCAACGCCGCAATGGAATCCGACTGAAGCATCGGTGAATCACCAGCGACCACGACGACGGCTCCGTTGTGATTGGCGATTGCTTCACGGCACATCATCACCGCGTGGCCAGTGCCAAGTTGCTCTTCCTGAAGGGCGAATTCCATGTCCGGATCGGTTCCGAGCGTTTCCTTGACGAGATCGGCACGATATCCAACGACGGAGACGATCTTCCCCACGCCCGCTTTTCTCAACGAGTCAATCACATAGCTGACCAGCGGCCGGCCAGCGGCTTCGCAGAGAACTTTCGGCAATTCGGATTTCATTCGCGTGCCTTTTCCGGCCGCAAGAACGATAGCGATAGGAGCGTCGGGGCTACTCATGATTCAGTGGTGCTTTGAGGGGAGGAGAATCTTGACTTCATGAAGCCAACAGTATCTTGCGACATCGAAATATGACAAGCCACGATAAGCCGAACCGGTCAGTTTCGAATCAAATCGAGGATCATCGCGTCGTCCAGTCTGTCGCAGATTGCGTAAACTGCTCCAAACTTCGCCGGATCAACGCGGGTAGACGGTATCCCAATGGTCGTGGCACCAGCCGCGATGGCGGCGTTGCTTCCGTGAATGCTGTCTTCCAGAACCAGCATGTTTTCTGGCTGCACATTGAGCCGCTGTGCTGCGGTGAGGTAAACCTCGGGATGCGGCTTGCCTCGATCCACGCTTTCCGAAGTCAAAACGAACTGGAATCGCGGCTGCAAATGAAAAATGCCCAAAGCCCGTTCAGCGAACTGAAGACGGGAACTGGTGGCAATTGCCTTGGGGATGTCATTTTTTTCGAGGAGCGACAACAACGTCTCCAGTCCCGGCATCTTTTCAATCCGCGATGGCAAAAGATCCACAAAGATTTCCTCGCATTCCGAGGCCAGGGCTTCAGTCGAATCATCAAGACCACAGCGTTCAATCATGACCGCAAAGGCGTCCGTACCCGGCAGCCCCATCATCGCCATCTTCAGTTCGGATGTAAAACTTTGGCCGCGACGATTGAGCAGCTTTTCGCCGACGATGTCGTAGAGGTCTTCGGTGTTGAACATCAGGCCGTCCATGTCAAAAGTGACGGCCTGGATTTTTGGCGGGTTCAGTAGGTGCCCTTCCATTCTGGTTCCACGTAATCTTCAAAACAGCGAAAGAAAGGAATTGGTTTTTTCATCTTCAAATACAAAGGCTTGACGCCTTTTTCTTCACGGTACTCTTTTCCTGCACGCCACGCCTCAAGCAGAGTGGTGACGATGTGTTTTTCGTCATCAGCACACTTGGCCAGACAGGCATTGCCAAGTCGCTCTGCGGATTCGAATTCGCCTGTTCGGGCCTGCTCCATCGCTGGAAACAGCTCTACCGCCCAGCCGTGTTTGAGACGCGCATCGAAGCGACAATAGTCTTCTGGTACGATCGAGTTCCTGAGTGACTCGTCGGGTGAATTATACTTCCACCATGCGAGTCGGAATGCCGCCCAGTGACAGGAGTTGCTGTAGCCGGCGCTGTAGTGCCGGGGAAACACCGCCGTTGGATCTTCGTCTGCAATCGCAGCTGCCACCTTGTACCACTTGATTGCTTCCATGTGATCTCCCTCGCGATCGTGGCAGTCCCCAAGAAAGAACGCAACAGACGATTTACGCATTCCTTTTTCAATTGCCTTCTGGTAAAGATCAATCGCATCCTTGATATCATCGTTGGCGTGGGTGGCTTGAGCAAACCAAAACGCTGCCCAATAGTCATCAGGAGATGCTTCGACTTCGTTTGCGTAGTATTCGACGAGCTTTTCAGGTGAATCACGAATCGGCGGGGGAGGACTGTTCCAGCTTTCAAGACGCAACCCTGAGACGCGGGCCTTGCCTCGGCCACGGCGACATTGCGGCTGGCAAACATCGAGGAAGTTATGAGGCGCGACCGATTCTGCAGTTGATCGAAAGACAAATCGATCGTTCAGGTAGACTTCATAAAATGACTTCGCGACCTTGATGCGGAAACGGTTTGGGCCTTTGAGAATCGGAACGGTGTAGTAGTAGAGTGGATTTGGACCATCCCGATAACCGAATGCCACTTGCCCCATTGCGTAAACGTTCGGTGGCAGTTTCTTTTTGTAGTTAAAAACCCGACTCAAGCCAATCACGAGCAGACTGTTGCGATATTCCATTGCCGTCACACTTGGCGTGAAGAAACTCAAGTTTCTCTTTTCTTCGGTGTCGAGCAACTCAACATCGAACTCAATAATTTTTGGGCCGGGCACACCAATTAAACTGCGAATCACCATCCTTCCTTCAGCATCGTTACTGTCAATGAGCACTGAATCTTCCGATTCGTACTTGAATTGCTCTCGCTGGCCGCAAGTCCACATGCAGAGGTTTGGATCAAATGGCAGACTGGCGTTCATGCCAAGTGAAAACTCATATTCGAAGGCCGACTTGTCCCTCAGAGTTTTGAGCCATGTCCTGGCATGTTCATCATCAACCTCATCAATCAGCTTTGAACACTTGGTAATGAACCTGGATCGATTCTCATTGACTTTGTCACTGCCGGGAGTCTTGTAAATCGCCAATAATTCACGGCATTCCTTTGCAAGTTTGCTTGAAAATGCATTTGCTCTTCCACGTAACAGAAAGTAGTGGGGCTCGCGAAGTTTGTCGATCGCGTCCTGATCAAACCTGTTTCCGAGTTGGTCGAAGCTGTCCTTTGCGGCAGTGTACAAATGTTCGTTACTGCCAATGATCCCTTTGAGTGTCAACAGGTAGTCTTTATCGCGGACAGAATCATTCAAATACAACCTTCGATCGGATTCGAGTAAACCATCGATTGCTTTGACCATATTCTTCGCAAACTCTTTTCTCCTTTTCGGTTCGGCGACAGCGTGTGTGCCGACCCACTGCTCCACTCTGTAATAGCAAGTCACCATGATGTAAGGCACGGAAGTTTCGTAGGCTTCTTTTGCAGCATGCGACTCGGCGAAGCGATACATTTTTTCCGTCGAGCCTCCCCATTGCGGCAGTAACGAAAATATAAATTGGTCGTAAGCTGGCAAATAGTCGGGCTGTGCATCAATGGCTTTTTCGAACCAGTACTGTTCTGATTCGTCTTCATGACCGGTCATGCTAACGCCAATCAGTAAGGACGCGGCCTCAGGTGCGTGTGGATTTAATTCGTGAGCACGCTTTAAATCGGCCGCTGCCTGGGATTGATATTCTTCAAATTTTTTCCAATGGTCCGCGTCAATGTCACCTGGCATGCCACTGCCTCGCCATTTCCATGCCAGTTCGCTATTGGCTTGTCCCTTGACAATCGCGCGAAACCAGACTGGTAATTGCTCGTTGGCCCAAACCTCATCTGAAAGCGTCGAGACCAATCCCCACTCGTTGGCCAGCTCGCATTGATCGAAGAATTCTTTAACCATCCGAAAGGCATAGCGGTGTTCTCCAGGCGTGGCCCGAAAGTCATGCTTTAACCAGTAACGCAACGATACGAAATAGTCTGCCATTCGACGAGCGGGCGCAATTGCCAGAGCTAGCTCACGTTGACAATCGACAATTTGGCGATTGGACTCTACAAGAAATCGCGATGGATACTTTGTCCTCGTCAGTTGACTTGACGCGATTCGGAAACAGCCGTTTGCCAACCGTGTCTGTTTTTGCTTCCTTCTCACTAGCCCCAGACAGTAGTGCAGCATTGGATCCTTGTTCTTTAGCGCGGGAACTGTCCGGGAGATTTCCATCAGCTGACGATCAATCTCAGCCCAGTGAGTTTTGCCTTTTGTGACAAAGGGACTCGACAGGGCTTCCTTGTAGACCTTGATTGCATTTTCCCGGGCAGCCTTGTCGACGCCTTCGATTTCCCGGTTGGCAAAATGTTCAAGTCCGATCTGTTTGAACTTCATCCATCCGTCAAGCATTTGCTCCATCGTAAGTGGAGTCGTCGCGTAGACGGCTTCAGGCTGTGGTGGCGATTCCGATGCAATCGGAGGCCACCGGTTTCTCATGCGATTTGCGACCGCCGAATTTGTATCGTATTGATCAAGTAAGATGTTGAGCGAACTTTCGCGAATGGTTGTTCTATGAAGCTTCATTTCATGGAGAGCTGTGATCGTTCTGTTCGAGTAACCACCATTCTTGATCAGGTCATCCAGCAAGAGAGTTTTGCCTGAAGGGGCACGCCTTCTCGATTTCTGTTTGGTCTTTTGATCAGATTTTTGAGTTTCCTGATCAGATTTTTG
>CAYUNP010000050.1:22701-29377 GCA_964446085.1 uncultured Pirellulaceae bacterium | reverse complement strand
CAACACATCGATCATCTCAGGAACGCCAGCGATAAAAGGTTCCTTGACCAGACCGGCCGACAAATCATCGAACACCCAAGTCCCATTATGGCGATAGGGCGCAATGGTCATGATCGAATTGGAACGCGGCGGAGCATTCAATCCGGGCACCACACCAAGCGACCAAACAAGCATGGCGATAAACGCCAACAAAGCCAACGCAGCAGTCGACCACTTCAATAATTTTTCGCTTGCCGGCGGTGCAGGTTTTTCAGGCTCGATAACTTGGGTCATATCAGAAGTCTATCTCCCTGAGCGTCGTGCCGTCCTGGCTGATTTTTCCTTGTCACGTTTCTTCCGCGTCTGACGATCCGAAAGCACACGGATTGGTAATGAATCAATGGCAACTTCGCTGGCCCCAAGCAACATCGCTCGTACGTCACAGGCTCCTTTGCAATCCGGCGGAACCGTGACGCCAATTTCGAAACGCCCCTGATTCACATGCACCATCTTACTCACGCATACCCGATTGTTCGCCTTCAGATAGTCTTCATGGGCTTTTGAAAAGGCGGCATCCGAAGAATCGTACTCCCGGCGAAAGGAAGGGCGTTCGCGGAATCGCCCGCGTTGATAGGCGATTTCAACCAACACGGTTCCCGCACGTGCAGCTGATCCGGCAACCTTCACTTCATCACCAACAGAATATTTCGGCTCCTCTGCGTCGGCGTCCACCAATTCCAGATTCAGTTTGCCGGGACGCTTGAGTCGTAACAGCGGATCGCCCAACAACTGCATCAAATGCATGTGCTCCTTGCATTCGGCCACCAACAGATCCGGCCTTGGACTGAAAGTTTGGCCCAGGGCATCAAGGGATTGGCGATAGTCATTTTCGGCATCCGGCGCCTGTGACATTTGCTGCTTCGCCCTGAGCATCAACTCGCCCAACGTTTTGCATTCTCCGCGAAAGTACTCATTCATCATCTCGACAGACAGGATACTCATCGCGTAAGGCATCGTGATGCGCGAACCGCAGACCACTGCGATTGGCCCGTTTGGCTGCCGCATCATGTTTTCGGCAAGACAATCTTCTGCGCCGTCGTGAGCACCGGTGTAGCACGCAAGACAGATCGCAATCGGACTGCCGTTTTTGCAGTTGAGTTGGTCAACCAGTTCGTTGTCCAGGATTCGATGGTTTTGGTCTGGCAACATGACCCGGTCAAGCTGACCACGATTGCCGTGCCCGCAGTAAACCCAAAACAAACAGCCTTCATTGAAACGACCAATCGCCGTTTCAGAAAATCGGCGAGGATCGGGAAAGTAGGGACTGGTCCAACTTCCGTGGGTCATGCTCGTTTCGTATTCGGCGGGAATCAGTTCCGTCACGATTTTTTTTGTCGCACCTTCAACGACGGAGTCGATCAGACGCCCGAAGCCACCGACGCCAGCAATCAAATTGATCTGCCGCTGCCATGGCTGACCCGATGACTGTTTTTCGTAGCGAATGATCCGGTCGATCGTTGCGGTGAGTTCTTCTGCCGTATCGACAGTCAGTCTTCCGACCGCCAATTCCGGCACTCCATCGCCATCGAGATCGCCGTAAGGATTGTCGGTGCCAATTTCAGCTTCCGATCCAAAGTGCACATTGACTTTGGCCGCAACGATATTGGTCGGCACAAGCTTCTTCGGATCGAGCCAGCGATCGCCAGCGTCTCCCACGAGCAACACATTTTTGAGTTCGCCGCTCCTGGCGTACGAATCAATCATCTTTTTGTTTTCTTCAACGGTCGCTCTGGAAAACCGGATCGCGATTTTGTGACCCTGCTTGCGGCGATACTCAGCCCATGGCCCCAGTGCGTCCTGAAGATCGCTGCGGCAAATCACGACCGTGTCGACGACTTGCTGTTTCGTCTGCGCCAAAGAAGCAGCAGGAAAGGAGATTGCACCCAACAGCACGCAGATCAAGGAAAGCATCGTGCGTCGTTTGTGCATCCGAATCGGCTCCATGAGTTAGTTGATAGACCCAGTTTGCAGAATGATCACGATAGTCGCAATAGAAATCCGAAAACTATCTCGATTGTCACACAGAACAATTGGCTTTTGGTCACAAATTCCCACGCTAGTGTCCAGGCTTCAAGTTGAGGATGCTGTCAACATTGATCCTGTGTTTAAAAAAGTGACACGGCACGAGCCCCTGTTCATTCCATCGAAACTCGAAACTAGAGGACTCCTCCTGCTTTCTTTGGCGCTGCCTTGGTACCCGATCCGGAAGCGTCCGTATTTTTACTACCGCTGCCAGAGGGATCGGCATTCTTGCTACCGCTGCCAGCGGCATTCTTGCTGTCGCTGCCTTTGCTGCCGCTGCCCGAGGGAGCTGGCGCTGTCACGGCAGGCGAAGTCGGAGCAGGTGCGGCGGGAGTTCCCACTGTCGGTTTCTTTGCACCAGGGATTTGATTCGCTGGTGCAACGGCGGCCGCCTTGAGCCGCGGCTGGTCAACGACCAGAAAGCCTGACCAGAAAAACGGATGCTCCAGTGAAATGTCACCAGGATCTTTCCCACCCTTGATCTGCGGTTCTTTCTCAATGTCGAATTTGAGATCCCGAGCTTCCATCATCGCCTTGCGAAGTGCTTGAGCCCCAGTCATCTTTTCAGCCAGGTACTCCGAGTAAATTCGGGACAGCCCCAAACTGGTTGCTCCACCGGAAGGCCATCGCGGCAACATGATCGTGCGAGAACCTGCCGCCATTAAAGTGACCGTCGTCAGGAACACTTCCGAACCGTTGGCTTTTCGGCCCTTGCCGAAAGTCTGCAAGCCGGGCAACGAAAGGAATTCGGGTCCGTAAAACGGTAGCGATATCCACGCGTTGATGGATGCATGATCGGAAACGTCAAACGGTATTGGCTTAAAGTTGTAACCATTGGCCGGCAGAAACGATTGACTCCAAACCAACAAGTGATCCGTCAGCCACGCGCTCAGACCGCTGGGCGTAACCTGCTTTTCATACGAAGTCAGATCCGGCAACTTCTTTTTTAGCTCCTCCAACTCAGCAGTCGTCGTTTCAAGTTCACCACGTGGATGCATCGAAGCAACCGCAACGGAAGTACGTTTCAACTGTGCGCCGCCGGCAGCTTCCACCGACAGGAACATGGTCGGTGCGTATCGGATCGGACACAGGTCGACCAGAAACGTTTCCTGGCCATCGATTTCCAGGGGCAGTGCTTCGAATGGCAGGTACCAGAGCATTCCGTCAGGAATCACAACCAGTTCCACAATATTGGCAAAGGACTCATCTGGAATGTCGGCAAACAATCCAGACTTGAGCTTCGTTGCGGTTTCTCTCCACTCGTCAGAATTGAGCACCTTGGCGTCGGTTGCTGATCCTCCGATCGCACCGATGTTCTTCAGCAGCTTCGTGATCGTCCCTTCGATTCCACGAGACCGTCCCAGATTCACATAGCGAACCTGTTCGCGGCTGACGAAAAACATGTGATAGCCGCTGGCGGTTTCCAGCGTCGAGAGGCACAACGTTCCCTGAGGAATCAATCGCTTAAAAGACTCCAACGGCAGTTGCGGCGGGAACGCAAGATTGGACGGCTCACGACTAAGCGCGTAACTGGCCATCAATGCTTCCTGTCGCGACGAGACCTGAGACAACTGAGCCAACAGCTGACGCTGCTTTCGCGCCTCATCGGAATCCTGTTGAGGTTGCAACGGAAGCTTGACCAACTCCTGTTGAATCGCGTGAGCACCATCGAGAAGCTCCTGGTACCCGGCATTTCGATTCAGGAAACTGTCTCGCTGTCGAACCGTTGCAGCATCAAGAGAACTGGCTTCGGAGTTGAGCGAATGTCGAAACGCGAGCAACCGGCCTCCCAGTGGCAACGTTGAATAGAATCGATGGCGCCGAATCAGTTCCGACACACGCAGGGCACGCTCATACTGACGTCGCCGAATCAGAATCTCAAACCAGGCTTCCATCGCCGTCACGTGGTCGGTCGCCAGGAAAGACATTGGCTCGATTGGATCATAGTTCCATTCGGCATCAGTTGGATCGTGCAGTAACGTCTCATAAAGTTTGTCTGCATCAAGTTCACTGACCGAGCCCGATGCAATCAGATCGGAAGCCAGTCGCAATCGATAAAGCCACAACGAACCGTTTTGATACTGCTTCAGTGCTGCCGCCAAATTGCCCAAACCCGTGGCAAAGTCTCCTTCGGTGAAACTGACCACGGCCGAAGTATATTGCAGACGTGCATTGGCCACCGACACTGACAGAGAGTTTCGTCCCCGGTTGGCGGATCGTGCCAGGGCAATGGTCTCTCGAGCCGCTACCGTGTTGCCACCTTCGGCATGACATTCGGCCAGTCGCTGAATCAACGACAGTTGCGTCAAGCGGACTCTCTCACGATTGGACCAATCGATCGCACGAGCCAGAGGAGGGTAGGGCGTTTTCAAAGCCAGCAAGTGATTGGTCGTTCCCAACGAAAGCGACTCGTTGACCAAATCGTACTGGTTAAATACACCGGCGGAGTAACTTGCTTCCAGGGCGAGCGTCGTGGCTGCCACATTCTTTCCGCTGGCCATCGATATTCGAGTCAGTTCCGTTAACGCGACAGGAGTCAACGCGTGATCGAAGCCGCCGTTGATCTGCAGGGATCGGGTCAGCATCTGTGCGGCTTCATCAAACCGATCCATCGAGGCCAACGTGATTCCAAGAATGACTCCGTTGTAGGCGCCCATGATTGAGCCGTTGCCAGCCCCCTGCAACCTCAAACCTGACAGGAGTTGTGTCGACAAAGGGTCCAGTCGACTCATCGGCCCCAGCAGTTGTCGGCGACGGTGCAGCGCAAGTGAAACACAACGCATGATCTCAGTGACATCAACCGAGCGCAAATTCGCGGTATCAACCGCTCCTCCCTCCACCAAAGCGCGGGCCGCATCGATACGACCAAAGAGAACCGAAAAGCCGGATGCGATATTGGGAATCTTGGCCGTTCGTGTTGGCGTTCCCCAATTGACCCCTGATCGCTTGAAGGCAGCTACATCAGCCGACAATGTGTCCGGCGGGTTGATCCGTGATTGCCAACCGGTCTTGACGTACGCCAGATAAAGCTTGAGCGCCTGCTCATAGTTAACCAACGCGTCGGCGTAATTCCCCGTGTGATAATGACACTCGCCAATCATCGTCAGAGAGCAAGCTGAATCGGGATAGCGTTCGTTGCCTTCCCGGTACGCCGTTCGGTAGCTCCGCTGGAAATCGCCAATGGCGTTCCTGAAGTCTCCCGAGTTGAACTCGGGAAATGCGTTGTAGTAGAACTGATTCGGAAGCGAAATGCGTCTGACTTGTGCAGATGATTCGCTGCTCGATAGAGCGAGTGCCAAACAGGCGATCATCACAAACGAGATAGTGACAGCATTTATGCGATGCGAAAGCATAGCGTCTCCAAGGACGAGAAAAAAATTTCGACGCAGTTCTGATCGGCTAATTAGAAACTATTCGTGCCGAAAGATTGCATCATCATCAACATTGCCCTCCTCTATCTTAGCAGCGTTGACAATCGAGGCAAAATAGAGCAACTAAGTAACCACTCCGGATTCGGGTTACGTTTCAGGCCAGCGAAGATGTACGGGTTTTTTGTTCAATTGGTTCAAAGTTGTCCAGTCAAGCGGACGATAAAGCTTGTGACGGTTATCCCGTGGCAAGGATTTATCGCTGTGTATGTAGTACCACGGGCCGCAAGAATGGAGTTTTCCAAACCATGAAATCCCAGAAAAAACAAAACGCGTTCACCTTCATGATCCTGGCTGCCAGTTTTGGTGCGAGCATGATGTTCACCGGTTGTCAAACAACGGTCGGTGGCCAAACGTTGCCAAGTGCATATTACTTGCGTGACGATGTGCAATACGATACCAAAGGGCCAGAGTTCAAGCTCGCTCGAGAGGCCGCTGCTTTGCAGGAAGCTCGTGGTGAAGAACTGCGAAATCGATAGTTTTCGGTATGCCGTTTTACAGCGGCACTCCGTTTGCATCTGAGCAACCGAACACATCGCAGCAGCCCGCCCAGCCTGGTTCTTGTCAGCTGGCGGGTTTTTTCTGCGCGCTCGCGAAGGAATCAAAAACGCAGTTATTTTGTCGATTCTTTGGTGCCAGCAAATCTTCAAGCATGTAAACTCTTGCCATGCCACTGAGTACCGATGTCAACCTTCCTCGCAATCACACCGCGCGATTCCCTGCGGCATGCGTTCGGTGCGGCGGTGACCCAGCTGGCGCATCGGTTCGCTTGTGGACACACTCCGTTGGCTGGTGGACCTGGGTGTTCTGGAGCTTCGGGCGAGCGTTCTCAACTCGTGTCCCTGCATGCAAATCTTGCGGATGGCGAATTCGCATTCAACGAGTGAGCGGCTTGGCGATTACGATCGTCGTCGCCTTTGTATTTTTAGCGTTCCTGTGGCCTCAACTGGATGGATTTGTTGCGCGTCCATTTCGCAAATGGGCAGGAATGGGTTTGGTTCTGGTTAGCCTTGCCCCATATCTTCTCTGGGAAACCATCTTTCCTCCACCCATTGATATCACTGCCTACTCAGACAACGTCGACTACGAATTCAAAGACCCCAAATACGCTTCCCACTTTGCCAAACTCAACAAGGACGCGGCCTGGGTCAGGATCGACTGAACACTGCACACGGAACACCAAGCTC
>CAYUNP010000050.1:0-22601 GCA_964446085.1 uncultured Pirellulaceae bacterium | reverse complement strand
CACGGAACACCAAGCTCTACTCCAACCAACGTGAGCTTGCTGCCTGAATCGGAACACCGCCAGGCCGGAAGATTCTGCCACCGCCAATGAATCGTGGCTCAAATCCAAACCGAATACCGAAGTTGTCCCGGCTGGCATCGTAGTTGAATCCGAGTTCCCAAAGGAAGGACTCGCCGATGTGGACGACGCCAAGACGATTTCCAATCGTGCCTGTTTCGCCAAAGTCAATCTGGCTTCCAGCTTTGAGACCCCACTTGTCGCTCAAACGATAGACTGCAGACGCGGTGAGAATATTGCTGCTGATAGGACCTTCGATCGATCGCACGCCAAGAAAGACGCTGCCAATTTCCGGTCGCTCCGCATAAGCTCCAACACTGATGGTTCGCAAACCCTGGCTGAAGAAATCTGCAAAGCCATCTGACAAAATTGAAACTCGGTCGCCAATATGCCAGCGAAAATCGTAATCAAGCAATCCGGCTCCAGCTCCAAAGTTGTCGCGATCGGCATCCGGGAACAGCGAAATTTTCGCGTCAAGCGTCATCCAGTCCACGATCCGTTGTTGTCCCGGTGCACCGCGTCGCGTTTGCCAACGCTGCCGAGCACCAATCTTGATTACAGCAAGGTCGTCAGCGATTTCCGCAGACGGGCTGGTAACATTACTTTGCAATCCGGATCGTAGTGCGAAGAAGCGTTCGTCGAACTCCAACGGTACATCGTCACCTGCGCTCAAGCCAAAAGTGTTGAACAGGAACCGTCGTCGAAAATGTTCCTGTGCGTCATCGTCAAGTTGATCGAAGAGTGGCAACTGATCCAGATCCTGAGACGAATCAGCATAAAACGCGTCCACGTCGAGAGAGACTTTATGTGCCAGACCGTTGACGTTCCAAAGTGTACTCTGCACGTTCGGATTGACTTTCCAGAACGGCAAACTGGCCCGAACACCGACCTGGCCTACGCCTCGTAGCAAATCATCTCCGTTGATGTCTTCCTGCCAAAAACCAAGATCTCCCAACAGGTAGGGAACAACTTTCGCCGGCCCAAGCTGAATCGGAAAATCCAGCTCCTGTCGCGTGTGGAAGCGAACTCCGGTGGCATCCGCTTCCCATGCCAACGGATCGAATTCGGCCAGGTCCGTTGGATCGGTCGGCTCTTCGGCGGCTCTCAATCTTGCGTAACCCAAACTCGAACGATTGTGCCACACGACGCGGTCTCCAAACAATGGTTGACCAATCACGAAATGATCGAATCGTGGCAGCCAACTGGTTTGCGTAAAGAACTCATTGACCTGAAAGTTTGCCTGCAGGTTAAAACTTTGCGTGCCCACATTGTGTTCAAACCAGAAACCTGTCTCAGCATCCTTGCCCGTGTCCCATTCGCGTTCGAAGAATTGCTCCAGAAAGTTCCGATCCGAAACGAATCCAATTTCCGCTCTGAGGGTCGTTCCCGGTCCAAGCTGATGTCGATGTCGACCAACACTGCGACCGCGAAACTCTTCTTCGGGAACCAGATTGGCTCTACCCTGTCCAAGGAAGTCGAGTCCATTGTCGTTGATGTACCAGCTTTTATAGCTTCCACTTACCGGCCCCGGAATTCCAAAGAGACCGTTACGCCGGTAGTTAAATTCAGTCCCAAACCCGAATCCACGTTCGCTCAGGTAGTCCAGATTCCCGATCCATTCGGTGCCCGCAGGAGCACGCCGACCCAGTAGTTTGTAAAGATCCCAGCCGGTACCGATTTGAAACCCAAAGATATTATCGTTGCCCAGGCGAAACCTTTTTAGATAGGTACCTGAATCTGACAGATTGGTTCGAAGGCTTGGCCAGAAGAAAACCGGGACTCCATTGGCATAGAAACGATTCGATTCAGCCTGCACAAAAAAGTCGTCTCCTACTGACGGTTGCCCTGTCGCAGCATCAAACTGCGGGATTCCGGTTTGCGGGTCGGTCAGCTGAGTCTGTTGACGGGTTAGCGACATGGCTTCACTTTGAATCCAGTATCGCGGAAAGCCAATTCGACTGGTCGTGAACGCTGCCCCGATCGCCTGAAGGTTGTTCTCGTCCAACTGCTGCAGCACGTCCGCCTTCAGCTTGACTTTCCCGTCATAGCCAGGAACTTTCGTCAGCACCGTGGCATCAAGGATCGTGCCCTGTCGAGCCGTGATGTTGTAATACATTTGCTGGGCTTCAATCGTGCGACCATCTTTGGCAAACACGACATTGCCATCGAGATAAAGTTCGTCAACTTCGGAGCCATTGGGAAGCGTTGTTGTCCAACGGACAATGTTGTCTGCCAAAAGAACCAGTTGGGAATTTCGGTCACCACGAAACGGATCGAGCTGATTGATTTCACGGCTGTTGATAACCGATCGAACACCGCCTTCGATGACGAAGATTCTCTCATTCGGGTTATCAGGATTGTCGATGACCGTTGTGTTGATTTGCGAACGTGAATCGCGGCGTTTAATCTCAACCGAATCATTTCCTCCCGGACCCGACGTTACCTGTGAGAACGCGTCAGGAATTGAGTTTGGCGGAACAATTCCCTGCTGGGTGCCCGAGAGCTCCGGAGTCTGAAATGGTGAACTGAAGGGCGTGTTATTTATCGGGTCGTCCAGAACAGAAGGAACCGAAGAAGGTGCCGGCATTGTTTCACCGGTCAACGGAGAAACCAGAATCGGATTCCGTTCTTCAAACTGAGTTAGTTGAACGCCTTCGGTGTTCGCTGTTGGCCAACCAGTCACCATGGAGTTCACATTCGCCTGGAGCCGATCAAATGCTCTTTGGTAGATTGGTGAATCCTGGCCAGCACCATTGTCATTGGTGTCCGCTGCGGAGCGCCCTGAGTGATCCGGATGCTTTCGCAAATCGACTCCCGATCGCGTGAAGACCCTTTCGAGGATCGAGTCATCAGAAATTCGAACCGGGGTTTCGCCACCGCGATTGATGGTGGCATTTTTCTCCAAATACAAAATCACCCGAAACGGTGACTCGGGTGATTCAACATCAACATCGTCGCCGGGTACTTCCACCCACACAATGGCTTCTTTGGATCTCGCGCGAAGATCACCTTGAGTAATCTCAACGTTGCCGCGCAAATGTATCACTTCATAGATTCCAGAGTGCCATCGCGAAACTGAATTGGCGGCGATCGACACAGGAGTTTCGATGTCCGGGCGCGCAAAACTAATCTGTTGGCAGGCAGCATCAGTGGCTGGCAAAAGCCAAATCGACAGCACGGCGAACAGGACCGCGAACAGCGGGCGTGAACACTTGCGTTTCAAATTGTCGCTGGTGAAATTCAAGTTTCAAACAAAGTGCGACGACAGACAAAGATACATGTCGCTACGCAATGGCGCGACAATCCCTGGATTGGGCGGCGGAGTATAGGAGTCCACTTCGACGCAAGCAAGCCAGACTTGCCAATGGTCCAAACGTACTGCAAAATGCCTGTTTCAGGCACTTCACACGCTCCGCCCAAACCACCCAGCTTTCATGAACTCCGTGGCTCAACAGTTCTTACAAGAGGAAGTGACGACAAATTACGCTCGCTTCCTCGACCCCCAGGGCAACGCAGACTCCCTGGATCAACTGAACTCACTTTCTGTTAACGATCTCTTTGACCAACCGATTGCCAACCAGTCAATGGCATCGTGTTGCAAGTCAGGACTGTGGTTGCTCAACAACTTTTTGCACGAATCGCACGAGATCAGTCAGTCCATCGATTCGGCTACCGGAAGCTGGTGGCATGCCATCATGCATCGAACCGAAGGCGATTTTTCCAACTCAAAGTACTGGTATCGCCGAGCCGGAGATCACGAAGCGATGGATGAAATCGAAGCCGATTTTGATCCCTTTGGATTCGTCGATCAGTGCCAACATGACTATCGAAAAGGTGCGTTGACGGACGAGACGCAATCAGTCGCGTTGGCCGAATGGAAGGCTTTGTTCGATTTCTGTTACCGCAATTCGCAGTGAGGCGACCGTGGAAGATGACACCCCGGTAGTCGTTTCAACCACGGCCGAAACGCAGGCAGTCCTGGACACAATTGCCAACGCGTTGCTTGAAAAACGAATGGCAGCCTGTTGTCAGATCAGCGGCCCCATCAAAAGCATCTATCGATGGGAAGGTAGGATCGAGTCGTCGACGGAGTATTCTTGCACGATAAAAACCGTTGCCAAACACGTTTCGCAAATTACCAGGACCATCGGTGAACTCCATCCTTACGACGAACCAGAAATCATCGTCACCCTGATCGTTGGCGGCAGTGAGTCCTATCTGAAATGGATTGTGGATTCAGTTGACTGATTCAGGTCAGCATCGATGGCCGCAGACTGGGTTCAATCTGATAGCAATACTGCTCTTGCCGTGTTCGAAACATCTGCCAAAGTCGAGCCTGTGAACAGGTCAGACACAATCCGATCGTGCATTATTGGGCTGTCTGTCCTTATGTCTGTTTCCCTGTTCACGGGATGCGGCAGCACACGGCTGAACCTCGGTCCGCCGGGAACCATCGGCATGCAACGCGAACGCGCTGTCATTCATGACCCTTTCCCAAGCACTGATCTTGGCCCACCCATCGTCGGTGGAAGACCACGCGAATTCGATTTGCCATTGTCGCAAACAAAGGGTCTGCAAGTGAATCCACACGCCAATCGCCTGTTCAACGGATTCTAGAACGTGCTACTTTTTTTTCTTCGAAGCGCCTTTGTTCTTCAACACAGGCAAACCATTCTTGGTTTCTGAAACCATCTTGCCATCTGGAATAGCTGCCAGCGGTGTGCCTTTTTTGTTGGCTGGGTCTTTTGCAAAAAAGTAAATCGTCTGAAACTTGTCCGAATTCTTGAGTGGAACGGACTTGCTGAACAAATAATAGGTTCGACCAAGCTTTGAACTGACATGTGAATAGTGACCCGTTTCGCCAGGAGACATTTTGGATCCGCTCATTGAACTCTTGAGCGACAATCCATTGACCCTGGTTTTCACTTTGCAGATGAAACTGCTGGAAGTAATGAACAGCGTTGAGCCGTCTTCGCCAAAGGCACAGTTGGCCGTCGGCATTCCCATCATGATCCGACCCAGCAGCTTGCCTTGGGGTGAGATGATCATCACGCCGCCGGGACCGGTGCCCCAAATATTGCCTTGCTTGTCCACAGCCATTCCATCGGGCAATCCGGGATCGCCTTTCTTGACCCACGCCGTTGCGTCGAGCAACACTTTCCCTTTCCCCAAAGTCCCGTCTTTCTTGATCGGCCAGCTTTTGAAGACGGCAAGTTCGGGATCTGACTGAGCTACGTAGAGCGTTTTTTCATCTGGCGACAATCCGATGCCGTTGGGACGAGTCATCTCTTTGGTCAGCAGCGTCACTTTGCCATCTGGTTTAACGCGATAAACTCCATGCCACTCAATCTCACGCGACGCTTTGTCCTTGAGTCCATACGGAGGGTCAGTGAAGTAAATGTCTCCGTTTGAGTGAATGATCAAATCGTTCGGGCTATTGAACTTCTTGCCTTCGAAGGAATCGCAGATCGTGGTTTTGGTTCCATCTTTTTCAACGCGATAAACGCGTCGGTTGCCATGATCACAAACCGTCAGCAATCCGTTTCCATCAAGCAACAGGCCATTGGATCCGGGTTCGCCCCAATTCGTTTTGGGTCCGCTGTAGCCGCTTGGATCCATGAAGACCGTCGTTTTTCCTGTCGCCGAATCCCACTTGCTAATCCTGTTCCGCGGCACGTCCGACCACAGCAGATAGTTTCCATCCTTGATCCAAACAGGACCTTCGGACCACTGATGTCCAGTCGAGATGACTTCGATTTTCGCGTCCACATCGATCAGCGCGTCGAGCGCATCATCGAGTTTCTCAATCGAGCGAACGACTTCTTTTTCGCTCTTCTTCTGAGCGTCAGCGATCGAATTGAAACCGAAGACAAAGAGTACAGCGACTGCGTAACAAAGAAACTTTTTCATCCTGGATTCCGATGTGATGGCGGGATTGATTCGACCGCAACATTTTACATCAACTCAAGATCGAATTCCAATATTGCACGTCGGGAGGTTGAGGTTACTGCGAAACAGAAACCAGGAATCTCAGTCACCGAACCACACTTCGCAGTTAAGCAAAGGACGTTTTTTGGCAACGACAACTGATTTCAGGGCACAATATTCTGACGAAAAATCGTCTTCGCCAGTTTGCACCAGAACCGAATCGGGCTCGAGCGCTTCCCAGCGAGGATTGTCGAGCATGGTTTCGATATGCTCACGCAAGTTCGTTGCTTCCCCGGCAAACAGCCCAACCTTGTCACTCGCAATCACGAACACGCCAGGACACTCGTATTTCGCAGTGCCAATTCTGTCGATCGCGACCTTCGACAAACGACGTTTGGAAAAGTCTCCATTTCTCTCGGCAGCGATTCGACGTACGTTGCGTGCCTGTTTTCGAATCGCAATCGCAGCGCGACGGTATTCAGTAGAGGAAACTTCCAAGTTCTGCGGACCGTACTCTGACGCAAGCCGATCGAAATATTCAGCCGATTCGGGCGAGCAAAACAATTCGTCGAGCGAGACGCCAAAGTCGACACCGATCAAACGCCAGGCAACTTCGCTGGCGTAGCCGTAACGGTTCTGCAACGAAGCAGACACTTTCGGCACACGCCTGGTCGCAGCAGGAAGCTTTTTGGATTTCCGCAAACGCAATAGCAGCCGATTCCAAACCGCTGCATTTCCGCCAATGCCTTTCCCCAGACAATCGTCAATAAATCGCTTGTTGAGATCCTTGTCGCACAATAGATGGTCCACCGGAAAACCTTCACCAGCCTGCTGGTAAGATTCGACAACGGCATCAATCGTTTTATCGTCGAAGCCTTTTTTGCGACGTTTACCTTTGGCAGTGCTGGGCGCACTTTCGATCGGATCTTCCGGCCCATCGATCGGATCACCGAAGTTTGTTTTTTCCAGGCGATTGCCGATGTGTTTCACGTACTCATCAGACAGCTCAAAGCCCATCCATTGTCGGCCAAGCTTTTTCGCAACGCACAATGTGGTGCCGCTTCCACCAAAAGGATCCAGCACGAGGTCCTGCGGGTTACTGGACGATCGAATGATTCGAGCCAACAACTGCTCGGGCATCTGACAACCATGAAATCCTTCCCGCTCCTTGAACGTTCCAGCAACGCGAGTGAAGTACCAGGTGTCGTGATTCGGACTGAACGACTCGGGTGCATCCTGCGGGCGAATGATCCACGTGTTATCAGGAAGCCGTCCGTCAGGGTTGGCTCGGACGTCAGCGTAAACCAGTTGCCGCGCCGACTTTACCCGGATCTGTGGATTGCAGCGGTTGAAGGTGAACTTCTTTTTGTCTTTGACAAAGTGAAAGATGTGCGTGTGTGAACGACTGAACCCATTGACGCAATTGACCCCAAAGGTGTAGTACCAAATCACCCAACTGCGACAATGAAAGCCAGCTTTCTGAGCTTCGATTTTGAGTTCCGCCGCGTACTCGTCACCGATCGCGAGCCAAAACGTTCCGTCAGGTTTGAGAGCCCGATGCACACCACGAATCCACTCTCCACACCACTGAAGGTACTTTTCAGCGGACTGCGAATCATCGTAGACGTCGTAATCGTAGCCAATGTTAAACGGCGGGTCCGCAAAGACCATATCGACTACGCCGGGATCGAGTTTGGCTAACCGCTTGACGCAATCGCCCTGGTGAATCTGGTTCTTTTTCAGTGACACGTCGCTTCCTCTGGGACCGAAGCGTACATGTTAAGAGTTGCCGCCAAAATTGTCGACGGTCGAATCTAAATAAGCAATTCCTTGATCACATGAGCTTCTTCGACACCCGTCAGTTTCTGGTCAAGACCCTGATACTTGACGCTGAAACGGCTGTGGTCGAATCCCATCAACTGTAGCACCGTCGCGTGGAAGTCCCGAATATGAATGGGGTCCCTGGTGATGTTGTACGAGAAGTCGTCGGTCTCGCCATAGATTTGACCGCCACGCGATCCACCGCCGGCCATCCACATCGTGAAACAACGCGGATGATGGTCACGGCCATAGTTTTGTTTCGAAAGGCCGCCTTGCGAATAAATGGTCCGACCGAATTCGCCGCCCCAAATCACAAGCGTATCATCAAGCATGCCTCGTTGCTTGAGATCTTCCAGCAACGCATAGCATGGCTGATCGACATCCTTGCACTGGCTGGGCATTCGTGCGTTGACGTTGGAGTGATGATCCCAGTTATTGTGATAAACCTGAACGAAGCGGACGCCTCGTTCTGCCAGCCGACGTGCCATCAAAGCCGTGTTGGCGAAAGTACCTGGCTTCTTTGCAGCTTCGCCGTAGAGCTTGAACGTCTGCTCTGACTCACGGGAAAGATCCGTCAGTTCGGGAACGCTGGCCTGCATCCTGAAAGCCATCTCGTATTGCTGAATCCGCGTGTTCGTTTCCGGGTCGCCGATCGCTTCGAAGTTCAGTTGATTGAGTCGATTGAGTCCGTCGATGGATCGCTTGCGAATCGCCGTCGGAACGCCTTGCGGATTGTTAATGTAAAGAATCGGATCGCCAGCACTGCGAAACGAAACTCCTGCGTGCCTGCCCGGCAAATATCCGGAACTCCAAAACCGCGAAGAGATGGCCTGCTCCTGTTCGCGATTGCTGGGGATGGCAACCAGGACAACGAAGGCCGGCAAGTTTTCGTTCTCGCTTCCCAGTCCGTACGAAGCCCACGAACCGAGGCAGGGACGCCCCGTGATTTCGTTTCCTGTTTGCATCGCAGCGATGGCAGGCTCGTGATTGATGGCTTCGGTGTGCAGCGAACGCATCCAGCAAATCTCGTCAGCCTTGTTGCCCAGCCACGGCAACAGCTTGTCGTTCATCCACATGCCGCATTCGCCACGCTGCTTGAAACTGTACTTCGACGGAGCGATCGGAAAGCGAGCCTGACCGCTGGTCATCGTGGTCAGGCGCTGGCCTTTGCGAATCGATTCCGGCAATTCTTTGTCGTACCACTGGTCCATCTTTGGCTTGTAGTCAAACAGGTCCATTTGCGACGGCCCGCCGACCATGTGCAAATAGATAACACGTTTTGCCTTGGCCGGAAAATGTGGCATTCGACCATCAGGATTCGACATCGCAGCCGAAGCCCGACCACCAAGCAACGTCGCCAGGGCGGCGCCGCCAAGCAAATGCTTTCCTTTGCTGAGAAAGTGCCGACGCGTTTGAAGTTGTTTTAGTCGCTCGATCGGGGTCATGCGTTTTCTCGTTGTAGCTGACAAAAAACTCAGGCCTGTGAACTGCATGTACGCGGCCCAAAAGAAAGGCTACGCCACCAGTGAATCAATTTTTCCAGGTTGTTCGTTCCGATTTCATCATGAGGATCACGGGAGGCTTACGCCACCTACTTGTTCAACACTTCGTCGAGGTTCAACAACTGATTGCAAACCATCGTCCACGCCGCCACCTGGGCAGCGTCGAGACTCTTGTCAGCTTCAGCCTGGCCAACCTTCAGTAACTTTTTCGCGTCATCGGAATTCTCGCGATAGAAATCGAAATACGCGTTGTAGTCTTCTTTGACGATTGCTGTTTCCACATCGTTAAACTTTCGACCGACCGAACGCTGCACCACAAAGTCCAACGACACCTGCCAATCGTCTCCACCTTCCCTGATTCCCTTTTCAGCCAACACACGAGCCGCCTCAAAGAACTGCGGATCATTCAGTGTCACCAAAGCCTGCAGCGGTGTATTGGTTCGCTCACGCCGGACCGTACAAACTTCACGATTCGGTGCGTTGAAGGCTTCGAGGTTTGGCGGCGGGCTCATCCGTTTCCAGAACGAATACAGTGAGCGACGATAAACGTTGTCGCCTTTGTCCTGAACGTATTTGCGAGTGTCGCTGCCAGGCATTCCAACAATCTCCCAAAGGTTGCCAGGCTGATACGGTCTGGCGCCACGGCCATACATTTTGTCATTGAACAGGCCACTGGCGACCAGCGCGTAGTCGCGAATCATCTCGGCATCCATGCGGAATCGCGGGCCGCGGGAAAGCAGCGAATTGTCTTCGTCTTTGGCAAGTTTGTCCGCCGTCGTTTTGGCGGACTGACGATACGTCGAGCTCATCAACATCTTCTTGTACATTCGTTTCACATCCCAGCCGGATTCACGAAAGTCAACTGCCAGCCAATCGAGCAACGCCTGATTCGATGGCGGAGTCCCCATCACTCCGAAGTCTTCCGAAGTCGCGACGATGCCGTGACCGAACAACTCCTGCCAAAAACGGTTCACCGTGACGCGAGCAGTCAACGGGTTGGCTGGGTCGATCACCCATTGTGCGAGTCCAAGCCGATTTTTTGGCGCATCTTCTGCGAAGGGATGCAGGACTGCTGGCGGTGCGGCTTCCACATCATCGCCCGGCTTGTCGTAGGCACCTCGCATCAGAATTTTCGTCATCGCCATCGAGTCCGATTTTTCTTTTTGGATGTGCGTGATCGGAGCCTCTTTATTGATTTTGGCTTCCTCGTTTTCAAGATCCGTGACCGCTTTGGCCAAAGACGGAAAGTCGGAGTCGACTTTGTTCAGGAAGTGACTTTGCAGAGCTGCGTTTTGCTGATCATTCCTTTCGTCAGCGGACATTGCGATCAGCGATTCGATATAGTCAGCCCCACTGTCCATCACGGCTTTGACTTCTTCGGCTGTCAGAGCGCCATCAAAGATTCGCAGATCCTGCACGGAACCTCCGTCGTAGAGTGAACTGCGACTGCGTTGACCGACTTTCAATGGCGTTTTCGTGTTGAGCTTTGGATTTTCTTTTAGCGTGTTTCGTTCGGTTTCCGTTTCCTGAAGTTCACCATCGACGAAGATTCGAATTCCTTCGGGCTTCTTTGAACCGTCATAAGTTGCGACCACATGCTGCCATTTGTCTTTTCGGAAGACTCGCTTTTTGGTTCGGATCTTCATCGCATTGTTGGGCCATGAATCAATTATGTGCACCACATACCGACCGCTCTGATGGTAGAGATCCCAACCGCGATGACTGCCACCGTCATCCATCTTCGCGACGATCGCCGCGCCGCCGAACTTTTTGGGAGCCTTCGTCCAGACGCCAACGCTAAACGAATCTTCAAACTCAAAATCACGGAACTTGCCAAGGTTTATCGTTTTGTCTTTCTTCAAAACGATCGCGGGGCCAAATTTTCCACTCGCGTCCCACTGCAAATCCTTTTTGGATTCGACTGGATTCTCAATTCCGATCGCCGCAGTGACCTGATTGCCGCTGCCTTCATTGAGAGGCATTTGCAGCACTGGAACTGGTGTCGATTCCGTTTTCGTTTCGGGAGCAAGGTCTTTGGCCGGCAATGCAGCCAGCCAGGCATCGAACTTCTCCGACGAACTGGCGCGATACGTATCCCGTTTTTTGATCGAATCAACCAGTTCCGTTTTAATTTCGTCCAGGCGTTTCTGCTGGGCTTCCGAGAAAACTTTCAGCACAGGACCTTTGCCATCTTTGACGTTACCGTCTTTCGGTGGTTCAGTCGTGTTGCGAAAAAATGCCGCCAGAGAATAGTAGTCCTTCATCGAAATCGGATCGAATTTGTGATCGTGACACTGGCAGCAGTTCGTCGTCAGCCCGAGGTAAACCCAGCCAAAGGTTTGCACTCGATCCGCGGCATAGACGGCTCGATTTTCATCTTCAATCGTTCCACCTTCGTTGGTTGTCATGTTGCAGCGTTGAAAACCAGTCGCGACCAGTTGTTCGGTCGTTGGGTTCTCGAGCAAATCACCCGCCAGTTGTTCGATCGTAAACTGATCGAAACGCATGTCATTGTTGAACGCTTTGATAACCCAGTCGCGATAGGGCCACATCTCCCGATAGTTGTCAAAGTGCATTCCATGTGTGTCAGCGTAGCGTGCCGCGTCGAGCCAATAGCGAGCTCGGTGTTCGCCCCATGCAGGTCGCTGCATCAGTTTGTCGATCCAGTCAGAGACCGCTTCGTCGCCGCGAGTATTCATGTCTTTTTCGAACGACAGAATGTCTTCGATCGACGGAGGCAACCCGGTCACATCAAGGCTCAAACGCCGAAACAGGGATCTCGCGTCCGCATCGGGCGCGGGCTGAAGTCCTTCGGTTTCAAGTCGCGACAGGATAAATCGATCAACTTCGTTCCGGACCCACGCTTCGTTTTCGACCCTGGGCAATTCAGATTTCTTTGGCGCAACGAGCGACCAGTGCTCTGTGTACTGTGCCCCGTCATTGATCCATCGCTCAAGAAGAGCTTTCTCTTTATCGGTCAGTTTCTTTCCAGATTCTGGAGGAGGCATGATCGAATCGGCATCGTCATCATGAATACGCTCAATCAAAGAGCTCGACTGGGCATCGCCGACTTCGATCGCACCTGCGTCAATTGCGGCTTCGCGTTCGTCCAGTCGCAAATCTGCCGCACGTGTTTCAGCATCTTTGCCATGACAGGCGAAACAGTTCTCAGCCAGAATCGGCTTGATGTCACGAGCAAAATCAATCTCGTCCTGAGCTTCACAAGTCGATGTCAATGCGAGCGCAGAAACAACAGCAAAAGCAAACAGGCAACCGTCCCGGAAGAGTGTGTTTTTCATATTGCAATTTTGCAGAGGAAGAAACCACGTACAACTTTATTGTACTGTCACATCGACCATTCGAAAGGAAACCTGCGCGGTTGTGGGCACTCCTGGCAACAATTGTTGTGCAGATCGGCAAAAAACATCGTGAACCTGTCATTTGCCAGCCAGCCAATGGCAGTCTGAATCATCAGAAACGACTCCTGAGTTGTTGCATAATCGTTGCAGCCCGATGGCAATTCCCTTACCCGAGCACAGTGTATCGGAATCTACTGTCTGATTTGGATGAATTCAGAATAGACTCAGGGCTCGGTTTCAAGCCCATCGAAAATTTCAAATGAGCCTGTTGGTTACCGCCGTATTTTTGCTGATGTTACTTTGGGGCGACATGCATGCTCCAACTGAGGATGTCGATGCGCTTTCGTCAGCGATGCAGATCGCGCTGATCACATTTCTTGTGCCGGCTTTCGCTGCAATTCAAATGTTCTTCGGCCGGATGCGACACCGGAAGGAATTGCCAGGACACTGGGTCAACAGGTTTCGTTCGATGGTCGTCGCCCACACCCTTGTTTGGGCAATCATCTCGTTGACAGTCGTTATCGCGATGCGATGGTCCTCGGTCGTTCGCCTCGTTCCAAACGCTTCATCAATCCCGTTGCTTGATGACATTCTGTTGATCGCGCCGGCGCTGTTGAGCCTGATTTCGTCCTGGGCAATCTTCGTTTACGCGGCTCCGGAAAAGACACTCTCGATCAAAAAGTCACCAACTGAAGTATTGTCGCTGTGGCTTCGAATGCGAATCCTGATGGTACTGCTACCGATGTTGTTCGCGTTCTTTGTCACCGATTGCTTTAAACTGGCATCGCAAGTCGACCTTTCTCCTGGTGGAATCACGACCGTTGCCATTCTGGCGATAACGGCAATCATCGCACTGATTGTGTTTTATCCCCAACTGCTGATGCTGGTCTGGAAAACGAAACCTCTGACCGATGGCACAACACGCACTCGAATTGACAAACTCTTTGCGGCCGCAAAGCTGAGGCCTCGCAGCATTCACGTCTGGCAAACTGGTCGTAGCGTTGCCAACGCCGCTGCCGTTGGAATCGTTCCTGGCACAGAAGTAATCGTGCTGAGCGACATGATGCTGGAAAAATTCAGCGTAGAAGAAATCGACGCGATAGTCCTGCATGAAATCGGACACATCAAGCTTTGCCATTGCCTGAAACGAATCGCGATGGTGCTGGCGCCGCTGTTTCTACTGGCGGCTGATCAGTCAACAGGCCAGGGACTGCATGCATTGATTGCCAACAGCAGTTTGCTGAACGACCTTTTTGGCGCGCTGACGAAATTCTTGCCGGCGATTCTGTTTCTGGTTTACCTGCTGATCGCCTCGATGTGGATCTTTCGAAAAATGGAATTCGAAGCCGACCAATTCGCAATCGAAATCCTGGACAGGTTCGGAGCAGGGAATTCGATCACTGCAGCACTGGAAAAACTGGCCGTCATCTATCCTCATTTGATCAACCGTCGCAGCGGATTGCACCCTTCGATTCGCGAGCGACTGGCATTTGCAATCCAACACGAAGCCACGCTTGCTGGCAACGAAAGCGTTGAAAACACGGCGACAACAGCACCGCCAGAGACCATTTCTCTTGACCCTGCTGCCGCAAAATGATATTTCGAAACGCATGATTGTTTCGAACAGACGCCAGTTCGTCTTTGTACACATTTTCAAGACCGCCGGAACCAGCATCAAGCGGGCCGTGCGGCGTTACGCGATGCCGTCCTGGCACGAGGGCGCGAACTTTGTGCTCAAGCGAATTGGTGTTCCCCAGTTTGGACCGCCAAGCCGTGGGGATCATTTTAAGGTCTCCGATTTGATTGGCGAAATTGGTCGGCCGCAATTCGATCGAATGTTCAGTTTTGCTTTCGTCAGAAATCCCTGGGACTGGGAGCTGTCGCACTATCGCTACATTTGCAACAACACCACACACAGAAATCACGTTGAAGTCACTGCACTGAGAGACTTCCACGATTACGTTCGCTGGCGCTGCGATGGCAGATTCCAATTGCAGGAATCTTTCCTGACTCACAACGGAAAATCTGTCATCGATTTTATCGGTCGCTTCGAAAACCTTGCCAGCGATTTCGAGCATGTCTGCAACCGGATTGGCATTCCGTTTCAACTGCCGCGACTCAATTCGACACCAGCAGTGGACTTTCGAGCCGCTTACGACGACGCAACCAGTCGTCTCGTTTCCGAGACCTACCAGAGCGACATCGAACGTTTTGGCTATTCGTTCGGATAGATGCGCTAATGATCCCATCGAAGTCTGCTTTCGGTTAACATGGTCCCTTCAGAACCATCAACCATTGGCTCAGCGAGATCATGAAAAAACACACCCACTTCCTTTTGTTTTTCTTTGCACTTTGCTTGCTTCTTCAGGCACCATCACAAGCTCAGCAACACACGAAATTCCTGAAGCTGGCAGCGCCCATTAGCGATCACATGGTGCTGCAACACGGAAAGCCAACGTCGATTTGGGGCACTGCCAAGCCGAATACTCTGGTCACGGTGTCGTTTCGTTTTGCAGAGCAATCAATTGAGACGACTTCCGACGAAAACGGAAACTGGAGCGTTGAGTTAAAGCCTCTGGAGATATCTTCCGATCCATCGTCGCTTTCAATTAATTCTGACGGCGAGAACGTTGGCATTAGTGACATCCTCGTCGGCGAAGTCTGGATGTGTTCGGGGCAGTCCAACATGGCGTGGACGCTCAGACGTACTGGTGAGCGGATAACCGAAGAAGCAAACATGCCGTTGGTTCGCATGTTCAGAACTGGTTCGCAAACCGCAGAGACAGTTCAATCTGACTGCAAAGGCCAGTGGATCATCGCGTCACCACAATCAATCGATTTTTTTTCAGCGGTTGGTTTTCACTTTGGCCGTGAACTTTTCAAGGAACTCCAGGTTCCGATCGGGTTGATCGATACCTCATGGGGCGGCAAACCAGTTGAAGCATTCACGAGCCGCGAAAAACTGAAGACTGTTGAAAACGCAATGGCGCTCGTTGATGAATGGGATGCCAAAGCAGCAAGTTACGACGCGGAAAAAGCCAAGACAAAGTTCGACACTGCGATGGCGAAATGGAAAGCGAAGCGAGCCGAACTGGTTGCCAATGCGAAAGATGGAGAGAAGCCAAAACTCCCCCGCCGCCCGAAGCTACAAATTTTCCCGAAGCTGAACACGCGTTATCCAGGCGCAATCTACAACCAGAAAGTCGCTCCCTGGACCAGGTACACGATTGCCGGAGCGATCTGGTATCAGGGTGAATCAAACGCGGGTCGCGCCGTTCAGTACGAAAGCCTTCTGACTGCGCTAATTGAAGACTGGCGAGCCAAATGGGGCAGCGATTTCCCGTTTTATATTGTGCAGTTGGCGAACTTCAAAAAACCGACCAACGAACCGGGCGTTCCCAGCGAGTGGGCAGAACTGCAACATTTCCAAACACAAGTTGCCCAAACAGTTCCCGATTGCGGCCTCGCTGTGATCAACGACATCGGAGCGGCCAACAACATTCACCCGAAAAACAAGCGTGATGTCGGTCATCGCCTGGCGCTGTTGGCGTTGAAGAAGCACTACAGGAAAGACATCGAAGCTTTCGCCAGTCCGCTGTACAAAAGCCATCGCGTTGCTGACGATCACATCGTGGTCACGATGGAACATGTGGGATCCGGTTTGAAGTCGCGTGATGGTGAAGAATTAAAACGTTTTGAAATCGCAGGTGCCGACCAAAAGTGGCACTGGGCCAAAGCAGAAATTCTGTCGAAGGACACGATCAAAATCAGTAGCGATGCGGTTCCTCAACCAATGGCGGCCCGATATGCGTGGGCGGCGAATCCAGAGGGCGCGAACCTGGCGAACTCTGGCGATTTACCAGCCTCGCTGTTTCGTACTGATGACTGGCCGCTGAAGACTGCCAACAGGTTTACGCTCAGCAACAATCCAGTGGCAACGGTCAGGAAACGCATGGAGCGTCAGGGCTTCAAAGCTCTGTTCAACGGCAAAGATCTGACCGGCTGGCGAAACCCCTATGATTTTGGAAAATCAAAAATTGTTGGTGATGAAATTCATCTCACCGCAAACAGGAAGTTCTTTCTTGTGACGGAGAAAGAGTATTCCGATTTTGTGCTCTTCGTGGAAATCAATCTTCCTGAAGGTAAAGCGAACTCGGGCGTCATGTTTCGCTGCCACGTCGAACCCAACAAGGTCTTCGGTTACCAGGCCGAGTGTGACGGGTCAGATCGCTGCTGGTCGGCGGGACTGTATGACGAAGGCCGTCGCGGTTGGGTTTGGCCCAGCAAGAAGGGACGCTCCAAAGAGAAGAAGTTCCTTGAATACGAAAAAGAGTCGCAGGAGTTTTTCGCTCAGCCAAAAATTCACGATGCGTTAAAGCGAACTGGCTGGAATCGTTACAAGATCACCTGTCGTGGCAACAAGATCACGATCGAACTTAACGGCGTCAAGGTAACGGACCTGGAAGACGATACCGATGCCAAAGGTTTCATCGGCATTCAGCACCATGGCGAGAAGGGGCAAACGTATCGGTTCCGAAACATCTTTATCAAGGAACTGAAATAGACAGGTTTGCCATTATTCGAAGCTGTTGTTCGTAGTACACATTCAGCCGGAATCGCCGGAATCAATTCGGCCACATTGCGACTAAGGCGGGTAATACAACGAACGCCCGCCTTGCCAGGATCAATCAACGTCGAGCCTGTCCAACCAGCTTCGGCTAGAATTAGGCCAGGTTCACGATCTCAAGCAATTCGATCGCTGGCTTGCCATTGCAATACATCCAGGCAGTCCGTCCAAAGACGTCGGATCCGGGATCGACGCTGAAATGCGATGCCAGTTCTTCGCCCGCTGCAAAACGATACAGCTTGGCCAGTCGAACGGCTCGCATCACGTCATGGCTGATCAAAATTCGCCCCAACGGAATCTTCCGCTCGCGAATCTGATCCTGCACAAGCTGAGGCAGCGTCGACATATCCAGTCGAACGATCCCAAACTGCACCACGCCACCGTCTGACTTTCGCGTCAAAAGAATCTTTCGCGAGTAGTGCGTTGCGGAATCCTGTTCTTCCAGAACTTTCACGTCGACTTCACTGCTGTGAAAGTCCTCGATCGTGACCGTCATGTGCTCGCAATGATTCAGCAATGAATCGGCATCGGCAGGCATCGCCGAAGCATCAACTTCGTGCGTTGTTCCAAATCGGGCATGCGATTCGGGGAAGAACAATCCGATCAATTCGTCGAGTTCAACTTGAGGCGATTCGATAGGATTCACAATAACGCAAACTGGCTAACAGGTTGGTAAAATCAATAGCGAATCAGGCAGGCGGGCTTCGAACCTGTATCGCTTTGCAGGACGCCCGCAAGCTGGATCTGCGGGCCGGGGTTATCGATTTACAATCGGCAAAACTTCTTCGTAACTCAAATGAGTAATGTCAATCGTCGGCTTTACTTCCGTTGTTCGATCCAGAACCGTATCGACAAGGTAGTAGAACAACCGACGAAGCTCATCCGGGGCGATCGAATCAGCAATTTCCTCTGCCTTTTGCTGATGCTTATCAACCAGTCGATAGGCTTTGTCAAAAACGCCAGCCTCAAAGAACAAATGTCGGGCACGAAGCAAACGGGCTTCAGCAGACTTTTCACAATCGCCATCCAACAGGGAAACCAGTTCTTCCCGCTGATCTTCCTTCAAGCCTTCGAGCGCCAACGCCAGCAAAATGGTCGGACGACCGCCAAGCAAGTCGGCGCCGAGCGAACGTTTGTTATCGTCGTCATGCTCCCAATCCTTGAGATCGTTCAGAATCTGAAACGCGACTCCAAGGTTTCGTGCGAAGGCTCGAACCGGTTCGATGTAGTCATCCGTTGGACCGGCCAGACGAAGACCGCTCATGATCGCAGCCTCAAACGCCGGCGCTGTCTTCAACGCATAAATTCGCAACGCATCAATTGGCTTGAGACATTTGTCTTTCGCATCGCGCCAAATCAATTCCGTGCCCTGGCCTTCGGAAAGCCGCTGATGAGCATCGGCAAGGGTTTCAAGAATATCAGCTGCCGTTTCAGCACCGAGAATTTTTCGATTGCGGCTGACCAGGCGGTAACCCATCCCGACCATGTAATCACCAACATTGATCGCCGTTGGAATGCCGTACTTTTGATGCAGCGTATCGTCGCCATACCGAAACGCATCTGCATCTTCGATATCGTCGTGCACCAGAGACGCTTTGTGGAATGTTTCGATCGACATCGCCGTGTGCAGGATCGCGTTATCCCATTCTTCAATGACCTTCTCGCCGCCAGACTGAGTCGCAGCACCGCCGGTGACAGCGTCGTAAGTTGCCAAAGTGATAAACGGACGCGAGTACTTTCCTCCGGCAGAAAGGAAGTCGTAGGCAATGGCTTCGGTTGCCGCCAACGGATCGAGCCCGGCGACACCCTGACCATTGGACTCCGCCAGTGACTTGCCGCCGCGAACGCGGGGAACAAGCGACTCCAGAGTATCGGTCTCAAACAGTGTTGAGGCTTTCCGCATCAAGTGAATGTAGCTGCTGGTCTGGTTTTGCACCTCTTCATGAGGCACACGCACCATTTGCTCAACCCAGTCCTCGTCTACCGAAGTATTGCGGCAGTCACTCGAAAGTAGCGGAACGGCCATACAGGGAATTCCGGCAAGCATAATCTTGTCGATTGCTTTTTCGAGAACGTTCAGACAGGCGACGCCAACAATCGCATCAACGTGACCGCTGACAATGATCTTCAGTACGATCGGTGAACCTTCAGCAACGAGAACTTTGTAGCCAAGCTCTTCAGCGGCACCGCGAAAGTCAGCGATACTGCAGGCACCACAAGTTTTACAAGCCAGCCCAAACTCGTCGTAGTCAGCGGGACAGCCTTCGGCATGCTTCAAACAGTGAGGCAGCAGGAACAGTCGGCGCGAGTGCGGGATCCCCTTGATCTGGTCTTCCCAGAAGACGCTGGAAAACACGACCATCATCCAGCCGAGAAAACCCTCTGGCAGATCTTCGTCGAGCAGGATCTTTCGCGACAAAGCTTCCAACTCATCCTTCGATGGAGGATTGCTTCGGTCGAGCGTTGCGGCCACTTCTCGACAGCGACTACGCAAGTGTTCGCGCATCGATTTGCTGTCGGGCACCATTTTCAGATGAGCCGTCTTCCGTCTACGCGAGCGACGTGGTTTCTTTTCAACGACAGATGATTCTTCGGGAGCCACCAGGTTTGTCTCGTTCGTGGAAGTTATGTTGATTTCGATGCAGTGACTCGATCACAATGGGCTGATCGAGGTGCGGGCAAGTCTTGCGACCACCGCATGTTGACTGCTTTTGTCAGTGTACTGGTTGCGAACACCAGCGGATACATTTGTTCGTAGTACCAAAGTTTGGCAAAGTAAAATCCGATCGGCCAGTGAATCGAAACGCAATCAAGCTCAATCGCATTCAAAATCCACTGCACACCTGCCTGAGCATGTGCTTCCAGTCGACGGCGAACCAGTTCATCAATCGAATCGCAATCGATCGCATGAAGCAACGCCTCGGTACACAGAGCCGTCTCTTCTACCGAACTGGTCCCCAGAAGTTTCAGCTGCTGAGCGTCGACTTCTGGCTTACCTTTGGCAAAGGTCTGACGAAGCTGCGTCCAGTCAAGCGATTTCCCGCCTCCCCAGCCACCATCTTCGTTCTGACTCTGTGCAATCCATTCTAAACCAAATTGTGCGGGCTCGGTATCGAACAAATTTGCATCCCGGTACGCCAAGAGCACTTTTGCCGTCCCATACCAGGGATTTATTTCGTCTTCGGTGTCCTGATTACCAAACCACAGCGGCAACCAACTGCCGTCAGGACGCTGCTGACGCTTTAAGTAGCGAAATCCGCGATCGATCGCAGTTTGAATCTTTGGGTCCGAAAATTCGTCCTGCCAGGCCATCAACCCCCGCATGGAGTGGGCCGTAATGTCGGATCCACTTCGATCAAAGGGAAGCTTTCCCCAACCCTTACAGAATGTTGGCCAACCCGAGTCACGATTTTGCAAGTCCAGCAGCCACTGCACTCCTGGTTTCGCAGCCGCCTCGATCTCGTGGCGAACTTTTTGGACAGCACCGGATTCGTTCCAACGTTCGGCGTTTTGTGAAAGTGACTTCAGTGCCAGCAGGGCTCCAGGCGTATCGTCCGCATCAGGTACCGCTCCGGAAAGATCCGTCCAGCCCCATCCGCCAGGTTGGGCTCCTGTGAAAGGATGCTTTGTTTTTGTTTGGCACTGCAGAATCCAGCCAGTGCACTGCTGCCAGACCGCCTGTTTCGCGGAAAGCTGCTCCCGAAAGTACGTTTCGTCATTGGCAAAGGCGTTGACTGTGAGCGTCGTGCCCCAGGTCGCCAGGTTGGTATCGATCGGCCAGGTTCCCAATTCGTGGTTGTTGCCTGCGGCAATCGTTTGAGTAACACGAAATGACTCGCGAAGAAATCGAATGCCTGATTCAACGACGGGATGATCGTGTCGTCCGCACTTGATCAGCGCCATGGCTACAAAGCTGGTCAATGGAACGGCTTCCAAAAAGCCACCACTGGCAGGCTGCATTCGCTGCAGCACTTTCAAAGATGGCTCAACGCTGAGCTTTCGGATGGTCTTGCGAATCGGATCCCATGGCGGATCGTGAACAAATTTCGCCTGACCAATCGCCACCAACGCCGGGATGGCATAGCTAACCACTGGCAACTGCATCAGGTTGTAAAACCGCTGCGGCACGCAGGCTGCTTCGAAGGGCAGGGCGGATACTTCACGCCACGGCACGATGCCCGCCATCGCACAGTGAGCAAGGATCGGCACAGCAAACGTTTTGTCGTTCCCGTAACGAGCTTTCAGACCTTCGATGCCACCTTTTTTGTCGATGTAGACTTGAGCTTGTTCGATTTCAGCTTTGAATTGATCGGCTCTGCCACAAGCATGCAACGAGGCCACTGCTAACATCGTCGTTGAGATATTTGAATGGCTCAGTGACGTATCGCCAAAACCGCCGTCAGCATTTTGCTCACCAACAAGCCACGAAATCCCCGCATCCACCTGGCTCTGCAGTTCGGGATCATCCGCACCGGTTGCTTCGAGGTAAAACGCAATCGCGGTGACTGCAGTTGCTGTGGACAGAGCCGAGGAAGAGAGTTCTCCAGTCCAGTGTCCGTCAGCGTTTCGCAAGTCCTCGAGTTGTTGCGTTACCCGCTCAAGGCCGTTTCCAATTTTCAATTCCCATTCCATCTTTGCATCATACCATTGGTTCTGAATTTCAGTGGCAATCAATTGCCAAACGAATCCACATGCAACAAATTTTGATGGATATGTTGACCCGCCAACTCAGGTCGAGAAAATAACGGGCATGGATCCCAACTCAAATCCCTACGCTTCGCCAACCTTGCCCAAAGCGATCGTTGCTGCGGAAATTCTCTCAGACGACGACTTGTCTGGCGAATGCCCGGATCTTCCGTTGGAGTTTCGATGTTCTCTGATGACATTGCAACTAACCGTCCCCATTGGTATCGCCACGTTGACCATCTGCGCGTTCGCGATTGCGTCACTATCGATGGCGACGCCTGACAATGCGGATCCCCTGATGGCAATCATGGCCGCAGTTCTTTCAGGAATAACCGCTTACGGATGCCTGATGTCCCTGAGATGCAAGATCATCGCCACCGAATCATCGATTGAAGTCATCGACGTTGGTCGCAAACAGATATACTTTTCGCAAATTTCTGCATGGCATCATCACCCCGGATCGGGCACAGTGATGGTTAGCTTGTTTGAAAATCTGGAACTGATTCCTGTTTCCAATTGGGCAATGTCGCTGAAGAAAAGTAAAGTTCTGGGACAAGTGCTACGCGCGAAAGTTGGACCCCCGAGTGGTTCAAAGGTGGCATAGGCTTCCAGCCTGTGTTT
>CAYUNP010000049.1:19846-30286 GCA_964446085.1 uncultured Pirellulaceae bacterium | reverse complement strand
GTGCCATGGTGCACTGTCGCGTTTGATTCGAAAAACCGAACTCCCGAAGAGCGGGCTCAAATGATTGTCGATCTTGGCATGAAGCGAAGTGCCTATGCCTGGCGAGAGAGGCACCTGCCTGAATTCGAACGTGAAATCGAAGCCTACAAAGCTCACGGCATCGAGTACTTCGCGTTCTTTAACTGGCACGAGTCGATCGAGCCGTTGATTCGTAAGCACAAGATCACGCCGCAGATTTGGCACTCCATGCAGTTCAAGCCAACCGGTACGCAACAGGAGAAGATCGTTGCGACGGCGGAGCACATTAAGCCGCTGGTCGACAAGACTCGCGAACTTGGTTTGAAATTCGGACTCTATAACCATGGCGGTTGGACCGGGGAGCCTCAAAATATGGTTGCCGTTGTCGAACACGTGCGCAAAACACAGACGAATTCCGACCATGTTGGCATCGTCTACAACTTCCACCATGGGCATGGTGACATCGACAATTTTGAATCGAGTTTCCAAATGATGCAGCCCTACTTGCTATGCCTGAATCTCAATGGAATGAGCGACGCAAATCTTGTCAACGAGAAGACTTTAGAGAACAAGATTCTCACGATTGGATCAGGGACCAACGAAAAGAGAATGATTGAAGTCGTCCTTGGATCGGGATACGCAGGGCCGGTCGGAGTGATCGACCATCGAAACGAACTTGATTCAAAAATGGCAATTCAGGACAATATTGAAGGACTTCAAAAGCTTGTCAGTGAAATGAAACAGGCTGCCGATCAGGAATGAGTTACGCGTTTTCCTGGCGAGCGCTGTCAACCTGGAAAGCTGTGCGACAATGTCGCTCGGTTCTCCGAACCGTAGCGTTTTTCCGGGTGGCACTTGAAATCGGGGATTTATTTCAGGACAAATCCCGGGCGTTTCACATTTATTGACAAAATGCCGAGTCGATTGCTAACAAGATTCATGGAACCCAACCGAATACCTGTCTGAGTGCGTTCGGTTTCCCGAATTCGCATCCTATAATTGTGCGTGACCATTTTCGGTCGCGGCTCAGGTGAGGAGCAACTAATTCCAATGAACATGAAATTCGTATTCTCGCTTTCACTATTGCTTTTAGCTTCATTCGCGCAAGTCGGTCTCTTTGCGCAAACTGAGGAGATGCTTGAGAAGGAACGCCGCGACACAAGTCGCTTTTTCGAGCAAGCGCATGATTCGCTAAGCGAAGCGCTCGACATGTTTGACGAGAAAGGCGAACTCAAAGAATCCAAAGACATCGCGTTCTATGATTTCATCAGCCGCTCGCAGGAAGTCCAGCAAACGAAAATCGAATCGTATCTGGACGCTGCCTCGGAAGCACTGGGCATCTCCAGCATCAGCGATCAACGGCTGCTCGTTGCGGAACTGCGAACAAAGATCAGCGAAGCCCAGAAGAATCTGACGATTTACCAGCGGAAGAAAATCTCCGCTCCCAAATCAACCTACAATCCACTGGCCGTGACTCGCGAAGGATATGAAAAGAAGATTACTGCGACCAGAGAACAGATTGTCCAATACGAATCCGAAATTGCGGATGAAAAACAAAAGCTTGTTGGCCAGTTGCAGAAAATTGGACTCAAGCTCGAATCGGATCAAATCGATATTCTGCTTGAGTCAATCACCGGTGACGAGTTCATTCGTGTCTCCATTATTTTTGATAACGCGAAAAACTTTGCTCTTGAGCTTGAGGAACTCACCGAAAAGACTGGCGAAGATCTCGACGCAGCAAAGCGATATTACGGCGTGTACTTGATGTTGCTCAAGACAGTCGATCGATTGCAGAACAAGTTTATCGACAACGTGGACGAAGAGTACTATCCGAAGTTGGATGCCTACGCCCAGAAGGCGATGGACAATATCGAGGAAGCAAGAAAAGCAATCGCAGCCGGTGGTGATGCGATCATTCTGGAAAACAACATTGAAAGCAATCAGATCACTCATGATGCGGTGATGTTGTACAAGCAGGGCCTGGCCCATCAGAAGCATCAGATGATGAACGCCAACCTTGAATGTCGTCGCAATATTTTGACGGCAGTGAACACTTACAAGACAGCATCCTTGAGCAAGGATGTGGCATCGCTTTTGGCGACCAGTCGTCGTGCCTTTGACGCGATCACAAATCTCACAGTGCCGGACCTGAAGCCGTTTGAGAACCTGAAAGTCAAAGAAGCTTTTGTCGAAATCACCAAGGATCTGCGGAAGTAGCCGTAGCTTCAGAATGAAGCAACTCGTTGATCAAAAAGCCCTATGCGTTCTTTGGTGTCTTGTCTCGGTTGGGCTTTTCGTTGCCCTGTTAACGCTGCTGGATTCAAATGACCAATCGATTGCCTGGCGAACGGTCTCACTGGGATTGCTCACCTCTTTGATCGCGATTCCGATCGGCGTTACGCTGGCGTGGGTTGCCAATGGGCGTGGATTCATCGCGGCCGTGACCCGAACGTTTTGCATTGTTGGCGTGCTGCTTCCTGTCTTCGTGCAAGTCAGCGCCTGGGACGCGGCCTTCGGAAAGCTTGGCTTGCTGACCAACATGATGGGCGATGTGCTCAAGCCGCTTGTCGCTCGTTGGCCAGCTGCCGTCTGGATTCACTCGATGATCGCAGCGCCCCAGGTCGCGGTTCTGTTCCTCGTTGCACTGCGCAGCGGTTCCCGGCGCTGGGAAGATGCATTGCGCATGGAGACTTCTGCTGCGGGAGCCAACTTTCGAATTCTGCTTTGGCGGTTTCTGCCCGTCGCAGTCGCGGCGATGCTTTGGACGATGATCAGCTGTGCTCGCGAGATCGGTGTCACCGATATCTATCAGATCGGAACGCTTTCTGAACAGGTTTACCTGGGCTATTCGCTGGGACAACTTAACGCGATTGGAACTGCCTGGACAGCCGAACAACTTGCCGCAGCGCAGAACCTTGGGCTGGGGATTACGCTGATCGTCGTCGCCTGGCTGGCAGCATCGGCGATGTTTGCATTCGTGTCGATGACGCAGACGGTGGAGCAAAGCGAGTCACAGGTTCCAGCCGAAAGATTGCAAAACTCCAAAGCGCTAAACATTGTCGGATCGCTTCTGCTGTTGGTTTTGATTGCTGTGCCGCTGGCGAATCTGATCGGGAGAGTCGGCTTTGCCGTCACGAGAGTTGACGGTCAGCCAATCGCAACATGGAATGCTGCCTCGGCGATCACCGCGATCAGTGGTGTGTTCACGAACTTTCGTGATGAATTCATCTGGTCTCTTTTGATTGCCGCAGCGGCGGCCACGATAGTCAGCGTGACCGCAATGTTGTTGGCCTGGTATTGCCGTCGATCAATGTTCGGGAAAATTTTCCTTGGGCTGACGTTCGGAATCCTCGCAGCGACGCCGGGCCCTTCCATTGGCCTGATGATTGGCAAACTGTTTAGCGCGTCAGGCCTGTCATTGATGGTTTATCTTTATGACCGAACCATCGCCGCTCCCGTTATTGCGAATGTGCTGTTTCTGCTGCCGATTGCGATTCCCATTTTTTGGTTTATTGCCTCACAGATCTCAAAAGACCAACAGCAGCATGCAACACTTGAAGGAGTGTCGGACTGGTCACAGTTGGTTCATTTTATGGTTCTTGGCCAATGGCGAACGAACCTTGGAGCATGGTTTCTGATGGCTGCTTTTTCATTCGGCGAACTTTCTGCAACCCAGATGGTTCTGCCGCCGGGGATGGACACGGTACCACGTCTCGCATTGGGGATGCTGCACGCGGGAGTCAACGAGTCGACTGCCGCACTGACACTGGTGACATTGTTACCTGTAATCCTGTTTTGTTTTTTTGCGCAGATCTGCTTTGCTCCCGAGCGACGATTACGAGTAGAATAGGAACCGGTAGTAGGCACGGAAACGGAACATGCAAACGGATTCAATATTTAGCAGGGCAATCGCGTTTGCGATCATTGTCAGCGCATTCTTTTTCAACAAAGTTGCTGTCGCTGACACGATTGTCATTACACGTGACGGGAAAGAAGTTTCCATTCAGGGGGAACGTCTGCAGGAAGCTCAGGACAAGAGCATCCTGTTTGAAACGACTGACGGGCAGCTTCATGTATTCGCCGCATCACGAATTGTTTCGCTGGAGATAGAGGTTGAAAAGCCAACTCCGATGACGCATGAAGAAGTTGGCGAATCGATGTTGGCGGAGCTTCCCGTCGGGTTCAAGATCCTGCGGACGAAGCACTATGTGATTGCGTATCAGACCGAGTTGGCCTATGCAAAATGGATTGGCGACCTGTATGAAAAAAGACTGGTACCCGAGTTTGAAAAGTTTGCCAAAAAGAAACTCAAATACAAACTGGTGCCGGCTTCGCATCCACTGACTGCCATCGTGTTCGGATCCAGACCCGAGTACACGCGGTATGTTCAACGGGAACTCGGCAACGACCCGGGCCCCCCGATTGCTTACTACAATCAAATGACCAATCGGGTTGCGATGTTTGACCTGACGTTTGATTTCGGTCGCGGCGTACCTGGCGATCCAAGACGATTGGACAAAGTGCTGTCCAAGCCAGCGGCGATTCCCATGGTAGCAACGATTATCCATGAGGGAACGCATCAGCTGATGTACAACCGTGGAATGCAGACCCGTTTCGCTGATGGCCCGGTTTGGTTGAACGAAGGGATGGCGAACTGGTTCGAAGCCCCTGACCTGCGAAACGCAAAAGGATGGCGACGCCCGGGCATGATGAACGACTTGCGTTTGCGGCAGCTGAAAAAGTACCTTCCCGTTCGTCCCGCTGATTCTTTGGAAACATTAGTCTCATCAGATGATCGCTTTTCAGGCGAAGGAGTGCTCGATGCGTATGCGGAGTCGTGGGCTCTGGTTCATTTTCTGATCAGACACCGCAAAGTTGAATTTCAGAGATACATTGAAGAGCTTTCCAAAAAACAGCCAGGCTTTGTGGTTGATCCGGAGGAACGTCTGAAGGCGTTCAGGAAACACTTTGGGGATAAAAACAAAAAGCGACTTGGTGACTTGGCCAAGTTGGAAAAGGCGTTTCAGAACTACATGCGCTCGCTGAAGTAAGTGGCATAGGCCTCTGGCCTGTGGACATGCAGATCACAACACAAGCCAGAGGCTTATGCCACCCTAAAGTTCAAACTTGCCCTGTCCAAACGCGACGTCCTCATCCAGTGTCACCTGGACATGCATCGGTACAAACGGATACAGGAACGCCAGGACACTTTGAATCGTGAGTTGGTGAACTGGGTGGTCTCCAATTTCATCGTAGACCGGGATTGAAATCGAGTAACGGGCGAGGACACCCATCTTGCTGTACCAACGTCGCTTTTCGATCTGCACATGCGTTGGATAGATGTGAAGGATAACGTTGAACTTGCCGCTCAACTCAATCACAGTGGCACTTGGAAAAAAGATGCCCCAGAACGCCGCCCAGCCAAAGGGGCGAACCTGTTGCACGGACAGCGCGAGATCATGACGCAGGCTCATCCGCAAACCGTCAGATTCCTGGACAGCAACGCCTGCTGGCGGGCTGCGAAACGCATCGGCAACGGATGTTGCTTCATTTGCATTGGAATTGGCGATTTCAGTCACGTTCGTTGCCTTGCCGAACTTTGCTGCGGCAGTCAGAATGAGTGCATGTAATCAATGTAGTCCATGGAGTCATCCTATGCATCGCGATCCTTCTGAGCAAACAACATCGAGCAAAACTTCACGGCGAAAGTTTCTGGCAACGGGTACTGCCGTGTCCGTCGGAGCTGCTGCGGTGGCCGCGATGCCCCGCCCTGCCCTTGGATTCCATAACAGTGTGGACGACGCGCTGAAAGTTGGACTCGTTGGTTGCGGTGGACGCGGAACCGGTGCCCTGATGAACGTTATTCAGGCTGACTCGCGAACACAAGTGACAGCATTGGCCGATGCGTTCATGGATCGAGTCAACCTGACTGTGGATTCGCTCAAGACCGATCGTCCGGAAAATTTCAATGTCACTCCCGATTCGATTTTCACGGGCGTCGATTGCCATGAAAAACTGGTCAATGCAGATGTCGATATCGTTTGTCTGGCGACGCCGCCGCATTTTCGGCCTGCTCAAATGGAAGCCGCAGTTCGGGCTGGCAAGCATGTGTTTTGTGAGAAGCCTGTCGCCGTCGATGTGCCCGGTGCAAGACGGGTTCTTGCAGCGTGCAAAGAAGCAGAAAGCAAAGGGCTGAGTGTCGTTTCCGGTTTGTGTTGGCGATATGATGACGGAGTTAACGAAGTCATCAATCGAATTCATGACGGCCATATTGGTGAAGTTCGCGCAATCGAAGCCAACTATCTCGCCGGTACGCTTTGGTACCGAACGCCACCAAAGGACGTCGAATGGTCTTCCATGGAGAATCAACTTCGCAACTGGCTGTACTTTAACTGGCTCAGCGGAGACCACACCGCAGAGCAACACATTCATTCGATTGACAAGGCGCTGTGGGTGATGGGCGATGTGCCTCCAGTCTCATGTCACGCGCTGGGCGGACGGCTTGCACGCACGGAAGAAAAATGGGGCAACGTCTACGATCACTTCGCAACCAATTTTGAATGGGCTGACGGACGCAAAGTATTTTCCCAGTGTCGCCAAATGGACGATTGCTTCAATCAAACCAATGACATGGTCTATGGTACTGAAGGACTTGCAAAAATTCTCTCGTTCACGATTGAAAAGAAAGGTGGATATACCTGGAAATTCAAAGGTGCCAAAGAGAGCATGTATGTCAATGAGCACATCGCGTTGCTCAACAGCATTCGCAACGGTGTTCCGATCAATAATGGCGAATACATGGTCAACAGCACCGTGATGGCCTTGATGGCTCGCGATGCGGCCTACACGGGCAAAAAGATCATGTGGGATAAGTACATGGAATCAGAAATTGTGCTGGGGCCGAAATCCTATGATGAGGCGGACTATGTCCCGGATCCCGTTGCGATCCCTGGTAAAAATGGCAAACGGAAAATTTGGGGTAAGATTCCCGTTCCCAAGTCCAAGCCCCCATCTAAAAACGCGAAGTAAAAATGGCTGACAAGAAACCTCCTGGTCTCTATTACCGGGAATATCTGCGCTTGGACAAAGTCCTCGACGCGCAGGAACTCGAAAGCGAAAAACACGGCAAGCCTGCGCACGATGAGATGCTGTTCATCATTACGCATCAGACTTACGAGCTATGGTTCAAGCAAATTGTCTTTGAGTTCGAAGCCATTATTCGAATCCTGGGCGAAGAAGTCGTGGCCGATAAAAAAATGGGCAAGATTCTGCACTTGCTCAATCGGGTCAAGACAATTCAGCGTGTTCTGATCGAACAGATCGAAGTCATTGAAACGATCACGCCGTTGGACTTTCTCGAGTTTCGTGATCTCCTGGTGCCGGCGTCGGGTTTCCAGAGCATCATGTTCAAGAAGATTGAAATCCTCATGGGGATTCGCAAAGAGAATCGAATTCCTGCAGATTGTGCTTTCTTCAAAACGCGACTTTCCTATTCCGATCAGAAACGGCTGGCCGAAGTCGAAGCAGAGACGAACCTGTTGGAGCTGGTCGACAAATGGCTGCAACGAGCGCCATTGTATCAGTTCGAAGGGTTTGACTTTTGGGAATCCTACAACGGCGCCGTCAACAGGATGCTGGATTCCGACGCGACAATCATTCGCCAGAATCGAACGCTTTCTGAGGATGACAAAGCCAGTCAACTTGGCGACCTTGAAAACACACGCAAGCGATTTGCTTCGATGTTGGACGAAGAGAAGTACAACGAATTGCTTGACTCGGGTGAGTTGCGGTTTTCCCATAAGGGATTCCTGTCGGCGCTGTTTATCAACCTCTATCGAGACGAGCCACTGCTGTACACCGGCTTTCGGTTTTTGACATTGTTGGTCGATGTTGACAGCCTGTTCACCCGTTGGCGTCAACGACACGCAGTGATGGTGCATCGGATGCTTGGTACCAAAATCGGCACCGGTGGATCGTCTGGGCATGGTTACCTCGAAGCGACGACGAACAAGAACCGGGTCTTCCTGGATTTGTTTAACCTTTCGACACTGCTTATTCCTCGCGAAGATTTGCCGCCGCTGCCCAGGGAAGTTCGCAAGGAACTGGGGTTCTTTTTCCGCGGAGCGGAGTGATCGTGGAGCAGGAAAAGAAGAAGATCGTGATCGTTGGGGCGGGATTGGTTGGCTCCTTGCTGGGTGTGATGCTGGGCAAGCGGGGCTACGAAGTCGACCTTTACGAACAGAGAAGTGACGATCGGAAAGTCGATTCCGATTCCGGACGATCCATTAATCTGGCACTTTCCTCTCGCGGCATCAAAGCACTCCGGGATGCGGGGCTGTACGAAAAAGTTAAGCCGTTGTTGATCCCGATGCGTGGGCGAATGCTGCATCAGGCGGACGGTTCGCAGCAGTTTTCTCCCTACGGACAGCGAGAACATGAAGTCATCTATTCCGTTCCACGGGGCGAGCTTAACAAGCTGATGGTCAACGAAGCGGTTTTGGCGGATCCTGTTCACGTTTTCTTTGATCAGAAATGTACGGGTGTCGATTTCGATAGTCGCATTGTGAAATTTGAGAGCACGGTTGATGGTACGCTGACAGAGAAATCTTTCGACTTGATTATCGGAGCAGATGGAGCTGGATCAAAAGTCAGGCGAGAGCTGATTCCCGCGGTTGATGGCGATACGACATCCGAGTTTCTGGAACACGATTACAAAGAACTTGAAATTCCAGCTGCGCTCGGTGGTGATTACCAAATCGAAAAGGAAGCGCTTCATATTTGGCCGCGTGGTGGGTTCATGCTGATCGCGCTACCGAATCTTGACGGCAGTTTTACAGTCACCCTGTTCCTGAAAAAGAAAGGCGACCCAAGTTTTGAATCGCTTGTTGATTTGGACTCTGTGAAGGCTTTTTTCTCTGAACACTTTCCCAGTGCCATTCCATTGATGCCGGAACTTGAGTCAGACTACTTTGATAATCCAGCCGGGATTCTTGGCACCGTCAGATGTTCGCCCTGGTTTCACACCGACTGTGGATTGATTCTGGGGGATGCGTCGCATGCGATCGTTCCGTTCCATGGACAAGGTATGAACTCCGGGTTTGAAGACTGCAGCGAACTGATTCGGTTGCTTGAAGAACACGGTGACCAATGGTCACGTGTGCTGCCTGAATTCAGTCGCCAACGCAAACCGAACGCCGACGCCATCGCGGACATGGCGATTGAGAATCACACGACGATGCAAAAGAGTGTCATTGATCCGAAGTTTCACTTGAAGAAGGCGATTGGCTTTGAGCTGGAAAAACGATTTCCAAAAAAGTTCATCCCGCGATATTCGCTCGTCATGTTTCACAATGTTCCTTACGCGGAAGCGAAACGTCAGGGTGTTTTGCAAGCCGGGATTTTGAACGCCCTTGTTGATGGCGTTGACAAAATCGAATACGTTGATTTCGAGTTGGCAGCAAAGTTGATCGATGAAAAAACTGGTTAGTGGCTCGCCAAAGCTGAATTGACGAGTGTCATGTTTATGCTGACGTCAGTATGCTCTCGTGAGCGTGAGGCATGCCGCCCGATTGACTGGTCAAATCAGGTCTGACTGTCCACCGTCCATTGGCAGTGGGGCATCGCGAACCTTGTGAGAAAATGTGAAACCGATTTCTGTGTGTTCACGGTAAAGACCACGGTGCCACTTTGTCCCAGCGGCTGTAAAACGAAGGAACAAATCTTGAAAAACTTGATCCGGACGCGCAAGAAAAAAACCCCGCCAAACTGCGAACAGTCTGGCGGGGCCGGAACAGAAAAGAGGCCAAATAAAATACTTCTGTCCTTCCGAATGATGAATAAATCTTAGCACCAATGGATTGCTAATCCAAGCGATTGGTGCATAAATATTTCAGGAGCACTTTTGAACATTTCACTAGAAGAGAAGCAGGAATTCCTCAAAGCCGCGGAAAAGGCCGCAAAACTGGGCGGTAATAAGCTAATTGAATGGATGGGCAAGGTAGATGTACGGGAAAAAGGCCCTCGTGACTTGGTGACTCAAGCGGATTTTGAGTCTCAACAGGCGATAAGCGATTTCCTTTTAGGTGAGTTTCCTATCCATGAGTTTTTGGGTGAAGAGTCAACGGACAAGTCACTTGTAACAACGCCGGGCGTTTTCTGTTGGGTGGTTGATCCGCTTGATGGGACAGTGAACTACGTACATCAATTGAATTCGTTTTCTGTTTCGATCGCACTTCGATGCGGAGGCGAAACGGTCGTCGGCGTTGTTTACGATCCAGTCATCGGTGAAATGTTTTCGGCGATCGCAGGTCACGGTGCGACACTCAATGGAGAACCAATTGCGCACAGTCGTTGTGTTGATCTTGAAAAGGCACTCGTCGTTTGCAGTTTCTCAAGCAGTGTTGATCGACACCATCCGGAAGT
>CAYUNP010000049.1:0-19746 GCA_964446085.1 uncultured Pirellulaceae bacterium | reverse complement strand
AGGCACTCGTCGTTTGCAGTTTCTCAAGCAGTGTTGATCGACACCATCCGGAAGTAGAACGATTTCTGCGAGTCCTCGGCCAGGCGGGGAGTATTCGTAGGCTCGGTTCGGCTGCGCTGAATTTGTGTTTCGTCGCTTGCGGACGATCGGATTCTTACTGGGCAACTGGTTTGAACTGTTGGGATATTGCCGCAGGCTGGTTGGTGCTTCAGGAAGCGGGAGCGGTCATGAAAACGATCGAAGGTGACGAAGTCGATTTCTTTGAGCCCAAGTTCTGTGCCGCAGCAACGGAAGAATTGTTCGCGGCAATGCAGGAACACTTGTTGATTTAAAGTGGTGGCATAGGCGCCTCTGGCCTGTGAAGGTGCCAAGGCGCGTCGACATGCAGAACACAGGCACTGTCGAACCTCTATCGCAATCGTCCGATCGACAGAGTGGCCAGTGGAACGAAAACCAATAACGGAATCCAGGCCGAAAGCGCAGCTGGCTGGATCAAGTTGTAGGTGCCCAGAGACTGGCTGGCCAGAGTCACGACCGAAACGGCGCCGACAACCGCGAAGCTGATTCCTGCAGCTACAAAAATGTTGCGATCGGAATTTGACATCGCCAACGGCAATCCAAGCAGCAGTAACGTGAGATCCAAAAACGGCTGCAAGATGCGAACGTGCAGACCGACTCGTTGATTGTTGCCGAACCAGCTTCTTGGTTTTCGTACCGCAACCATCATCTCGGGAGTTGTCCGATAAAGCGCCAGCCGATTGCCAAAGGCGGCTTCCTCCATCGAAACGTTGCTCACGATGAAGACTTCGTCATCAGCCAGCCATGACACGTCTGCTGGCGAATATACGACTGGTTTTTCCTCCACCATGATCGAACGGAATCCTGCCAGCGTTGCCGGTTGAGTGACTTGTTGGAGACGGATTCCAGCTGGATGAGTTTGGTCGGCAGACTCAAACGCTGCCAGTTCAGCGGACAAGCGGTTGTTGCCGGGACTCATTGTTGATGGGAGCTGGACCTTGGGTTCGATGATTTGTTTGTCGGCGAGGACGACTTCTTTTCCGCGAAACCTGATGCCGGTACGTGTGTCTTGCTGGACCATCATTTCCGAGGTGCCTTGATCCAGCCAGGTTTGAGGCGTGCGGACCAGACGATCTTTCAATGACGGGATGACTGTTTCGCGATTTATCGCAGTCAAGCCAATGATGCACAGGGCAGCCACGATGATCGGCCGAATCGCGCGTAGCGGAGTGATTCCTCCTGCTTCGATGGCCAGTAGCTCACGCCGCTTCTGCATCATGTTGACAGCAAAGATCGCAGAGATCAGAACCAGTACGGCTGCTGTTTTGTCGAAAAGCTCAGCGATCCTTGGGAAGTAAAACTCTGCCAACAGCGTTGGCCAGCCTCCACAGGGTTCCGCCAATGGTGCCAGTTCGTCCAGATTGCTGAACAAGTGAATCACCAGGAACAAGCCGGCGAAGCTTGTGAAGCAGACCAGAAAGATCTTCAGGAAGAGGATTAGAAGATATCGGTCGAGGATGGTCACAGTTTTTGTATTCGTTACATTGGTTCAGTCGAGCAGGATTACGTTGGATTGTAGAAGCAGTTCAGCGGGACAAGCAGAGCATTTTTTGCTAGCGTGAACGCTCGACTCGCCATCGTTCCTGTTTATCAATGGATTTCCAGACATGTTGCGTGAGCACCTTGCTCAAATGGCCTCGTTGATCTTTCCCGCAACCTGCGTTGGATGCGAAGAACCTTTGTCGATCACGCCCAAACATGTTGAAGAAGGATTTCATTCAAACTGGTGCGATGACTGCTGGATCCGGTTGCCGGAACCATGGGAACGAGGTTGTCCCAAGTGCGGTTCGTTCATCAAACGCCCGGAAGCTTTTGGGGATTATTGTGCTCTGTGTCGCGATCTGAAGCTGCGATTTGATTCGACGGTTGCACTTGGCAGCTACCACGGAATGCTCAAACGAATGGTGCTGGACTTCAAACGTGACATGGATGAGACGCTGACTTTTCAGTTGGGCAGGCTGCTGGGATTGAAGCTGAGGCACTATGAGTTCTTTGACGACATTGATTTTTTGGTGCCGGTCCCGATCCACTGGCAGCGGCGATTCAAGCGAGGATTCCATGCTGCGGGTGTGATCGCCGAAGGAATTCATGCCGTGACAGGCAAGCCAGTCGAGAACGGAATGTTGAAGTGCGAAAGGTTGACAGAGAAACAGGGAACCCTGTCGGGGCAGAAGCGATTCAGGAACGTGAAAGATGCTTTTCGTCTCAAGCCGCTGGTCACCGTTGCGGATTCGAAGATTGTGATCGTCGACGACGTGATGACTTCTGGTGCAACGCTTGGTGAGTTGGCAAAAATGCTGCGAAAGTCCGGTGCTCTGGCGGCGCACTGTGCGGTTGTGGCCAGAGGAACGGGCGGGCATCGGCCAGACTGATTGGGGAACTACGGCATGGGAAGTGCGGTTCACAGGCGAGGCCTTGTCGTTACCCATACTTTTCCTATCCGCATGGATAGTAAATCCGACTGGGGACGTGGGTTAGTCGTGGAGTATTGACGGGTGCGGTTCGCACCCTGGCGGTTCGCGATTTCTGTTTCGGGCGAGCTCGCAACTCAAGTTAAGCGTGGGTCCCCTCACAAAACAGTGTTGTAAGTTTCAGTTCTAACGCCTTCCTTGGTCGCGAAACAAGCACTCAGCATTCTAATCTTCCGGCCCGCGAGATTTCTTGAAAAGAATTTTTGCAATTTCACCCGCCTGTGATACGTTCAAAAAAGAAGGATATTTTTGAGGCTGATATTAGTCGGTAACAAAAAAGCACTATGGAGTTGCATTCATGTTTCGTGCCAAATTCTTGATCTACGCGGTACTGTTCTTTTGCTTTGCCAAGCAATCTCACTCGCAAAACCAAAACTTGCTGGCTGCTGGTGACACCGGAGTAGTGACGAGTCATAAACTGACTTTTCAATCGTATTCGACGCAAAAATTTCGAGTTGGTTACTCAAACGAAATCTCAATTTCTTCCAAATCAAATCTGCTTTCATACTTGTTTCGTGAAGAGATTTGCAGGGAGTTGGAACTTACAGATGAACAACTTTCCAGTGTTGAGAACTTGCGACCAAAGCATGAAAAAGCTCAGTCTGATCTGGTCGAACGTCTAACGGAATTTGAGGAATCCGAACAGGACGACATACATAAATCCAGTCTTGGGAAATGGCTGGAAGAACAGATGTCTTCGAGCAAGAACGATTTGGATTTCTTGCTTCCATTTCAAAAAGAGTTACTTGAGAAAGTTCGAGTTAACTATCTTGTCGCGATTTATGGTCATTCCCGAATGTTGCAGCATTGCAAACAGTTGGAAATGATTGATGTAAGCCAAGCGTCACTTACGTCGTTTGCTAAAGCTCAGAAACGGACGCTTCCGGAGCTTCGGAAGAAATGCCAATTGTTTTTGAGCGAGGAACTTAAGAATGTCGCAAGCACACTGGACCCAAAGCAACGGGAGTCTTTGGGGGAGTTGGTGAATGGAAATCTGTTCTTTTCTATGCCCGAGTTAGTCGCTGCACAGTCGTCACTTATTCACTCGGAAGATATTTCAAAACCGTCAAGTAAATATTCTGTATGGGGGTGCCGTTCGTGTTTTACACTGGAGTACGACGGGAAATTTTCTCTGAAAATGTACAAGAATGATGCATTGTCTTTCGACTACCTGGTTAACGCACTTCACAAAAACCGAAAAATCCAAAGTGAGTTGGAATTACTCGACTATCAAATTGAACAGTTTGGAGCTTCTGTTGAAGCGATCTCAGAGCTCAATAGCGATGTGGGACGATTACTGGAAAAGGGCAACCACGACGAAAAAGAAGAACGGAGCATTATCGAAAAATGGCAGTCCGAAAAAAAAACACTGGCTCTGAAACACCTGGATTCAATTCTTCTTGACTTTCAGAAATCAATGATTGGCGATCTGAGTTCAAAAATTGAAAATCGACGTTTTGGCATCCACTGGGCACTGACTAAAGGTGCGTTGGGTGAGGCTCTTGGCTTGTCCGCGAAGCAAAAAAAACAAATTGAATCGTTTGCCGAGGAATTGGGAGAGAATTACAGTGAGTTTTCGAAAGACACCACCAGTTGGTATCTCAATCAACTTTGTTCTGAAATTCAGGATGAAAATGATCGGCAACAAATAAAGAAGTTGTTTGATCATGATTTCAAATTTTTACGATTGCCACTGGGTAGTCTTTGTCGCAGCACACTCCGCTAGAAGGACAAGTAGGCATTAATTTAGACAAGTGTCTGAGCCGCTGACAATCGTGTGCCCTTGCCAGCTTTCGAAGTCATGTCCGATCAACACTGGATTTGACCTTGTCCATCGGAGGTAATTGGTGCGCAGAAGAAACCAGCAATCTCTTTCGGCTCACGCTTTTGGTTGCGCAAGGTAGGAGCATTGTGATCGTTGACGATTTGATGACCGCGGCGCAACAACGCATGGTGAGCTGGCCAAAATGCTGTGAAAGTCCGGTGCCACTTCCACGCACTGTGCGGTTGTGGCCAGAGGAACGGGCGGGCATCGGCCGGACTGATTAGATCTTCAGTGGGTCGAAGTGCAGTTCACAGGCCAGAGGCCTATGCCACAACAACATATACGTTATCTTTCTCAGGTTATGACATCATTCAGTTCAACAAAAATTCGCCTGGGCACGCGCGGTAGCAAACTCGCGATGTGGCAGAGCACGTGGGTCAAAAGTGAACTTGAGAACCGGGGGCACGTTGTCGAGCTGATTCAGATCAGGACCCAAGGCGACGTCAAGACAGGTCCTCTTGCTCAGATCGGTGGCCAGGGACTTTTTACGAAGCAGTTGCAAATCGCACTGCATCAAAATGAAATCGATTTGGCGGTTCACAGTCTCAAGGATCTTCCGACAGAAGACGCTCAGGGTCTCAGCATCGCCGCGATTCCTCCTCGCGAAACGACCGACGATGCGATTTGTTGCCGTGACGATCATTGTTTTGACTCACTTGATGCACTTCCCGAGAAAGCCATCGTTGGAACAGGCAGTGTGCGGCGGGCTGCTCAAATTTTGCATCTGCGGCCAGACCTCGAAATCCGCGACATTCGTGGTAACGTTGATACCCGACTGGAAAAGTTGGATTCGGGCGAGTTCGATGTGATCGTGCTGGCTGCTGCGGGACTGATGCGTTTGGGGCTGCAGGACAGAATCTCGTTCCGCTTCGATCAAACACAGCTCCTGCCCGCGGTCGGCCAGGGAGCACTGGGACTCGAAACAAGGACCGACGACGCGAAAATCCGTTCCGTGGTTGCCGAACTGAGTCATCGCGAAAGTTACTCTGCGGCACTCGCTGAACGAGCCATGCTGCGAAGGCTGTTCGCTGGTTGTCTTGCTCCGGTCGGGGCTCGTTGTGAAATCCAGGACGAAAAATTGAAGCTTACCGGTGTCGTGCTCGGACGCGATGGTAAGATGAGAATCGAGGCCAATGATTCGGCCCCGTTTGAAGACTTTGAAAAACTTGGCATTTCCGTGGCAGAGAAACTGATCGCAGACGGTGCCGATAAACTGTTGGCTGCTGCGAGGTCGTAGTTATGAGTACATCTACATTCACAAAGAATGACTATCAGCGGTTCGCCGACGAAAACGAAATCGATCTTGCTACCGTAGCGCCGATGCCGCGGGATGCGTTTTTGGAATTGCTCGTCGCGACGGTTAACAACGATGACGTGCCGTGGCCAATTCCTGTTGAGAAACGACAACCCTATATCGATGCGTGCGTTGCAGGTGAGCTGTTCAGTATTGGCGTATTCTCTGATGAAACGGTTGATCTGAAGCACTATGCGAATTCGCAGGATTACGCTCAGTACACGTTTGAAGAGCATCTCAGTTGGGCTTGCCTGGTAGCCCAACAACAGAAAACGAAGCACGAATTTGCCTGTCGTGAGTACTTGCAGGGAGAAGAACTTTTTGAAATCGGTTCGGCAATGATTCCGAACTACTGGTTGCTTAACGCGCGAATCTTTCAGCAAACCGGTTGGCAGTTGGCGACCGTCAAGGAGATCATTCCAGCGGAGTTGTTCTTCACCTGTCACTCGCGGCGTTTCTTTCCTGTGACGACGTTCATGCGTCCGCTGGGAACGGATTATCTTGAAGAGCCGGATATTGGACATGATGTTGCGGGCCATGTGGCTACGTTTACGATTCCGGCCGTTGCTAACGTGATGCAAAATCATGGGCGGGCTCGTGATCTGATTTACGAGCGTCGAGACAGGCAGTTGGCCGGTCTGTCGGACCCTGCCGAGATCGAAGCGATTAAACAAAAGGCAGATCAGCTGCTGACTTATGCCGGGCGAATCTACTGGTTCACCGTCGAGTTTGGACTGGTGATGCAGGATGGTGATGTGCGTGATTTCGGAGCAGGAATTCTTTCGTCTCCCGGTGAAACCAAATACAGCATTCAAAACATGGAGTCGAATCGTATTCTGATTGATCCGCAGGAGGACGCCGATCTGTTGCGGCTTGCCAATACGGATTATCTGATCAGTGAGTTTCAGAAAACGTATTTTGTTTCCGAGAGTTTCGATCGCCTCGATACGTTGACGCCGGAGCGAATCCTCGACGCCAGTGAAAAGGCAATGTCGTTGCCGGACTTCACGTGGCGAGAAGTCGTCCCTGGAGATCGTGTATTGAATGTTGGTTCAATCGCCACGTCGGTCAACGAGAAGTACTATCGATTGATGGCCGGGCAAGAAATGGATGAATGTCTTCAGCGTACGGCGTTGGGTAATTTGAAGATGTATGCCGACGGCTTTGACCGTGATTTGCTAAAGCAGTTTCGTACGGCGCCGCCAGCGATTCCCGAGAAGGCGCTCGATTGGTATCGCAGCTCTCAGGGTTGAAGCGAAGAATGAGCAGAGGAGCTTCAGCCGTCCAGGGGGGTGCAGGGAGCTGTCAAAATTGAGGTAGAAGAAACGTTCAGTTGCGAAAATGGCGATCTGCCGAATTGTTAAAAGATTCGGAACATCCAGTTGCCATCTGTGTTTAATCGATCATCTCTATTCACCACCTCTCTCCGGGAGTCAGCATTATGTTGTCGCCAGCGAAGATTCTGCGTGTGTCTGTTTGTTTTTGCGTTCTGTTGGCTGTGATGCCCGAGGCTTCAGCTCAGGATAAAGTTTCCAGGGCTGAGGAGATGAAGAATGCATACGAAGCTTATGTCAAAGGCATATTCGACCGTTACGATGAAAACAAAGACGGCATGCTCGATGTGAGTGAGCGATTTGGTATGCGCAGGCCTGTCGCTGTCGACGATGCCGCAGACGTCGATTCGGATGGCAATGTCAGTAGTGAAGAGTTGCTGAACTCCTACCTGAACGCCCACAGGAAACCTACAAAAACGGGACGAAGAAAACCGTCCGATTCCTATTCTGGTGCACGAAAAAAGGAAGCAGCGAAGAAGGGCGATCAGGTTTTGGTGATTGGGGGAGTTAAAGTCGTCTACGACGATGGAAAACTCACGCTCGTTGGCAATTCTGGTGATGTTGCCAAGGTTGAGAAGAGACTCAGAGAGTTGCAGCAGATAGATGAAGAGTCCGAAGCGAAGATCGATCAGAAAAAAGTCGCTCTCAGTATCTGGCTGGTCAGGTCGTTTGATGAGTTTGATGCCCAGAAACTCAAAGGGCTGTCCACGAAATTGGTTGCCAGTAAGTTGTCTGCGCTGTCGAAAGGTTCGGCCGCTCAGATCGAAGAATTTAATCTGGAAGCAGTCATTGGTCGTTCGTTCGAACTGAAAAGAGCGGCGGAGGTCCCCGTTGTCCAGGCAGTGACCGTGGCGCGAGGAGGACAAACGATGACCCAAACTTCCAACTACAGTGTCGGCACCCAGTTGAATGCCAATACACTGCGACGCGACAACGGGATTTCGATCAAGTTCACGATCACGAAGTCAACCTTGGAGGATTCGGACGTTTCGCTGATGGAGTTCGAAGACAAAAATATCCTTGCGAAGACAATTCAAACGTTCGAACTTGATGCCGATGTAGATTGTCGTATTGGAAAAGCCTCAGTCATCGAATCCGTGGAGGCTGATCGTTCGTGGACGCTGATCTTTTGTGCCGACGAAGTGGTTGCTCAATCTTCAAAACATGATTAAGCACGGGAGTCTCTGGAGACCTCGCGACTACAGGCTTCCGTCGAAGAAGTGGAACCCGGCCAAAACAGCGATGAACACGACGACAGCAAATCCCAACAGGACTTTTTGCTGTCGAAGTCGTTTGCCTTCAACTGAGTAGTAGTGTTTCAGTTCTTCGTATTCTTTTCTTTCCAGCAAGGAAAGTGTTTTGAGTTCGATATTCGAATTGGACATGGTTCTCTCTCCCGGGTTGTTTTCAGAATTTAGGTTTTGCTGCTGACCTAATTCGAAGATAAAGAGAGGGTTAACCAGGTTGTTCCATATTGGATGGTTTTTGACTGCACAATCGCTACATCCCGCACAGCCAACAGGTGCCCTAGCTCTTCGCCGCTTTGTCGAAGGCTTTAATCTTTAGCGGTTTGCAAAGCAGGCTTTTTTGATTCGCGACGCGGCCACAGGAAGTGCACACGAATTTCGGTTTGCGAACATGGTCGATGTAAGTTGCCGGATCTTCCTTGAGCAATTTTTTAATCTTGCAGAGTGTCTTCGCCATTATTTTGCCGCCAAATAAGAATGGAACTCCGTGTCACATCGGCACTTGTGTGCAAACGCGCATCATACGGAAAGGTCCCGAGCGTGGCTGGCTAGAGTCTGGTTCGATGACCAGATCAAATTGGCTTGCTGCGTCGTCGGTTGATCACATCATTGTTGGTACAACTCAATCCAGCACAAGCGCGAAGTTCCGTTTGTGAAGAAAGTTGAGCCAATTTGGCGCGATTTTGATGCGGAATGGACCGAATTGGGTAAGCCGCTAGAATAAAGGGGCTTTTGGGTTGCAGGCAGAACGTTGCTTACGGTTCCACCCTTGATGAAGCGACCGATTGAACTACCAAGAAAATCAATGGCAAGCTCTGTTCTTTTCCCTCCGCTGATCGAAGCCAATCGAACGTTGATCGAAGACGCGCTTGAGCGTTACTGCCAATTCGATTCTGAATGTCCCAATCACCTCGCCGAGGCGATCCGATATTGTTTGCTGGCACCGGGAAAACGAATCCGACCGCTGTTGACGCTGGCTGCTTCGGAAGTGTGTGACGGTGTACAGGCCAACGCGATTCCAGCAGCCTGTGCCGTCGAGATGATTCACAACTACTCGCTCATTCACGACGACTTGCCGGCGATGGATGACGACGAGCTTCGTCGGGGCCGACCGACATGTCATATCAAGTTCGACGAAGCGACAGCGATTCTTGCCGGAGATGCACTGATTCCGATGGCTTTTGAGACCATCGCCAAAGATGTCCAGCCCGCCGAAGTTGCTCTGGAATGTTGCCAGCTATTGGCGCGTGCTTCGGGTCCCAGCAAACTGGTTGGTGGTCAGGCTGACGACCTGGGATGTGAGTTTGGGGAACGTGACCGGGTTATGCTGGAGAAAATACACAGTCGCAAGACGGGGGCACTATTGACCGTTTCGTTGGAATTGGGGGCCGTGACTGCCCAAGCTACCGAAATTCAACGTCAGGCGCTGGTCCAATACGGCAAACATTTGGGACTGGCGTTCCAAATTGTAGATGATCTGTTGGACTTTCGCGGATCACAGACCAAAATGGGCAAACGGACCGGCAAAGATGCCGACCGCGGAAAGCTCACCTATCCGTCCGTTCTGGGCGAAGCAGAGAGCGAAGCTTACGTACATGAAATCACTGACAAAGCGATCGCTTCGATTGCACCGTTTGGTGAAGCAGCAAAACCACTCGAACTCCTCGCACGTTTCGTCGTGAGTCGAACTCAATAGGATGAGCGGACTTCGGACGAAGTAACGGAGAACAAACAATGTCGAATTTCCTTTCAAATATTAAAGACGCCCGCGACCTTCATGAGATGTCGTTGACGGACCTCGAATCCGTAGCTGACGAAATCCGTGAGACGCTATGTAACTTACTCAGCAAGCGGGCGGCGCACTTTGCGTCCAACCTCGGTGTGGTTGAACTGACGCTGGCGCTGCACAGCACATTTGATTTTTTGAGCGATCGTTTGATCTGGGATACCGGTCATCAGATTTATCCACAGAAGCTGGTCACGGGTCGCTTTAAGCAGTTCGATACGATTCGAACTCGTGGCGGGTTGATGGGCTACCCAAACCCCGACGAAAGCGACTACGACCTTTTTGTGACCGGACATGCCGGAGCCAGCGTTTCGACGGCTGTTGGTTTGCGTAGTGGCGATGACCTGATGGGCCGTGACAACTACACGGTAGCCGTTATCGGTGATGGTGCGTTTCCTTCGGGCGTCGTGTACGAAGCGATCAACAACGCCAGTGAACTTGGCAGCAAGATGCTGGTGGTGCTCAATGACAATGAGATGTCCATTTGTCCACGTGTTGGTGGAGTCGCACATTATCTCGACAAGCTGCGTTCGAATCCGATTTACTCGGGTGTGAAAACAGAAGTCGTCAACATGCTGAACAAGCTTCCATTGCTCGGTGATCCGACTGAGCGGATGTTGTTCCAGATCAAGGAAGGTGTCAAAGCCGGTTTGCATGGCGGCATGATGTTTGAAGACTTTGGCTTCAAGTACTTCGGGCCAATCGACGGTCACAACATCGGTTTGGTGAAGAAGTATCTGAAGATGGTTCGCGAAATCGACGGGCCAGTCTTGCTGCATGTGATTACCAGGAAAGGTCACGGTTACAAGCCAGCTGCTGAGGATCCGGTCTACTTCCATACACCACCTGCATTCGAGCGTACGGATAAAGGAGACCCGGTTCCGCTGTCGAAGTCGGCGACCAAAGCGTTTACCAATCATGCGTCGGATGCGATCGGTGATCAGATGCGTCACGATAACCGCGTGACCGTGATTACAGCCGCGATGTGCCAGGGCAACAAACTGGAAGCGGTTCGCGAAGAGTTTCCGAAACGGTTTTTCGATGTCGGGATTTGCGAAGCTCATGCGGTTGCCTTTGCTGCCGGACAAGCCAAAGTTGGAATGCGTCCGATCGTCGATATTTACAGCACATTTTTGCAACGCAGCTTCGACCATATCTTCCAGGAAGTCTGCCTGCAAAAGCTGCCTGTTACGTTCATGCTCGACCGTGGCGGTTTGACGGCCAATGATGGTCCGACGCATCACGGCACGTTCGACTTCGGTTACATGCGACTGTTCCCGAACATGGTTGTGATGGCTCCTGGAGATGCCAATGACATTGGAGCCATGTTGGATTTCTCTTTGAATCACGATACCGCGTGCTCAATTCGCTACCCGAAACTCACCGCAACGCAGGTTGATCGCGAACTTCAGCCAATCGAGCTTGGCAAATCGGAAACCCTGCGCGAAGGCACCGATGGAGTCATCGTTTGTGCTGGAACGCCGCTTGCTGATTGCCTGGCTGCGGCTGAGCTTTTGGCAGAGAGTGGAATCAGTGTTGGCGTCGTCAACGCCCGCTTTGTGAAGCCAGTCGATCGCGACATGGTTCGGCACTCAATCGAGAATCATGGCTTCGTGGTGACGGTCGAAGAAGCGATGCTGCAAGGCGGGTTTGGCAGTGCGTTCCTCGAAGCTGCCAACGATATGGGACTGGATGCAAGAAAAGTTCGCCGCATCGGAATTCCGGATGTGTTTGTCCCGCACGGAGACCGTCCTGGATTGCTTGCCGATCTCAAGCTCGACACAGATGGAATTGCCCAGACCTGTCGCGATGCGATGGGAGCGTCTTCGGATGTTGCTGTTGATTCGTTGGGTTAGGCTTTTTTAGGCCAGTCGTCTGTCCACGGGCTTGTACCGTCCGTGGAACCGTCGCTGAGCCGTCATCCGCTCTGTTGGTTGAGCCTTCTCATTGGTATTCTCAGTCCTGGACAGCCTGAGTTACAATTGACCGGGTTGCAGCCGTCGATCCCAATCGAAAAGCAGAATCGGATGAAGAAAAAAGACGACCAAAAAAAGTTCAAAGTCGTCCTCGTTGGCTCCGGTGATCGTCGCCCGAAAGTGGTCGAGCAAGCCAAAGAGCTGCGTCCGTCGATCGAGGCAGTCGTCGAAGTCGTGGGAGAAGAGTTTGACTACTCCGAGAATCCGGGCCAGATGGGCGCCGATTTTGCGATCGTTCTTGGCGGCGATGGCTCGATCCTGCGAGCGGCCACGCGAATGGGTGACCAGCAGATCCCGGTTCTCGGTGTGAATCTGGGTAAACTTGGCTTTCTTGCGGATGTGAATCCCTGTTGTGTCGAAGCGGCACTTGCATCGGTCGACCAGGGCGAATGTCGTCTCGTTGACCACTTGATGCTCTCGATTGAGGTCTTTCGCGGTGAAGAGAAAGTGGCTCAAAAGACAGGACTCAACGAAGTCTCGATTCTGGGCGGGCCTCCCTTTGATATTCAGCGACTGGATCTCGCCGTGGATGGCATTCCCGCGACTTCCTACAGTTGCGACGGCCTGATTATCAGTACACCTGTAGGTTCGACGGCTCACAATCTTTCAGCCGGCGGTCCAATTCTTCGCAAGGATTTGCAGGCTTTCGTGATTTCTCCCATCAGCCCACATACGTTGACGGTTCGGCCAGTGGTCGATTCGGCTGACCGCGTTTATGAGCTCGTGGCAGCCAAGCCCAACGAATCGGCGGCGGTTGTTTTGGACGGCCAGGTCGTGACAAAACTGCAAGCAGGTGACCGAGTCCGTGTTTTTCGCTCCAAATCGATCTTTCAATTAATCGAAGTAAGCGGCAATAATTACTACCAGACGCTCCGCGAGAAACTGGGTTGGGGCGGCGAAATTAAAAAGTCCTGACGCGGACCTTTCTGACAAACCTTTCGTAAGGAAACGATGGTGACTCGAATGCAATTGAAACAGGTAACTTTGGCGCTAACGATCGCATTGATCATCAATTGTGGCGCCCTGGCACAACAATCCGACACTTCAAAGCTCCCGCCACCCTCGGAAGACAAGCAGGATGAATTCTCGGCTCAACTGGGTAAGTTCGCCAAGCGAAAAGCCGGGACTCAAAAGTACACTCTTGCTTACAAGTTCAAGAAAGGCGACGTCATACGTTGGAAGCACGATCACGGCATCGTGAACGTGACCAAGTTCGGCACCAAATCGGTGAAGACTTCAACGCGTGCTCAACCCGAGTATTCCTGGGCCGTCAAAAAGGTGGACTCTCGTGGCAACATGCGTTTCGAAATTACGATGGATCGAGTCAAGGTCTGGGAGCAAAATGGGGACGCTGATCAGGTTCACTACAATAGTGATACCTCCAAAGAGGTTCCTGACTCCTGCCTGATCTACAAGGAGCGCGTTGGACGACCGACCTCTACCTACTCGATTTCCCCCAACGGACAAACCGTTGCCAGCAAGTCGTACTACAACCAGATATCACTTGGTGGCGTCGGCACCAATCCTGTCGTTGCGTTTCCAGACAAGCCAATCGCCATTGGACACAAGTGGGATGTTTCGAATGAAGTTCGCGCGGACGATGAGCACGGCGCGTTGCAGAAGTTGGATATTCGTGTGCGGTACCAACTGGAAAAAGTTACCGATGGTAAAGCCCATATCACGTTTAGCTCCGAAGTCATGAATCCGTACAATGATGAAACGGTGCGATCACAAATTGTGACGCATATGGCACGTGGCTTTGTTGTGTTTGATATCGAAAAGGGTGTTCTTACCAACCGCGAGACTCGTTGGAACGAACGCGTGATTGGATACAGGGGGCCGGAAAGCTACATGCACTACACGGCGACTCGCAAGGAAATACTCGTTCAGGAGAAGGCAGTTGCCTCGAAGCCCGCGCCCGTCACCAAGGTTGCAAAAAAAGAGCCTGCCGGGAAACCTCAGCAGACTCACGTGTTGCGGCCGTTGAACAGGAAGTAATTACTTCTGCGATAGTTCCTCAGCGATCATGTCGAACTTTTCGTTGGCAGACGTTCCAATTGCCTGAACCGCTGCCAGGCAAATTAAAACCGTTGGAGCGGTGTCGAACTCTTCGGAATGGATTTCCGTTTCAAGTCGATTGCCTGTCTGCTTTGTTTCGACGTTGTTGATAATCTTGAGGGCGTATCGTGACATGGCCAGTTGCGGAAGAACGATGGCTGCCGATTCGAATCGTTTTTTGTCGCGATTGGCAAACTGACGTTCCAGCGTTGATATTTGGCTGTTGATCATCATCTCGCCTGTTTTTACCAGGTTCTTCAGGTCTTTCGCACAGCTTGCTGCATCCGATTGGGATGCGAACGAAGCCACCTGTTTGATTCGCGTTCCGCTTGAAAGGTCCAGCACGATCGCTGCCCAGTCAGCTTTTGCAATACCTTGAAACGCAAATGGAATCGTCGCTTTGATTTCCGCCGGTATTGCTGCTCCGTTGATCCCCACCAGGACCTGGCCTTCGTTTGCAAGCCCGAACGTTTCGCTCAGTTTGCCTGCTTCACTGGAATTTTTCGTACGCTGACGAATGAACCATTTGAGTTTTCTTTTGGAGCCAAACGCAATCGCATTGTCCGCGAAATGCAGGATCGCCATGTTGCTTTCTGCATCGACATAGATTTTTCGACCCTGTGCATCGAATCGCTTCCATTGTCCATCAAGTACGTCGACCATGTTCTGCGGATCGATGGCGTTTTTGAATGAGGCAATTCCGACGGCTGTCCCCAGGGGATCCATGTTGTTCTGAAACGTTTCGCCAGGTGCAACAACAAATGCAAAGTCGACCAATTCGCTCAATCGAATGCCCATATGATCTGTGGTCAGTTCGTCGACTTCAGTTTTGACTTCGCTGAAGAGAGAATTCACGAATTTCATGCCACCGAATTTCACCAAAGCATCAGGTTTGAAATGAACGTAGGCAGCTGATGTCGATGGAATGCTCTGCAGGCTGGTAACCTGAGTTGATTGCTGTGCCAATGTGGCCGTCGTAGAGAGCAGAAAGACAAGGAGTGCGCCAGTGGCGATGCGAAAGTGAATCATTTGAAAAACCTGGTGTAAGTAGCAATGTGACATCGTGGTCTTATGTTGGCGAACCTTTGGTCATGAATATTCAATGGTGGTCGATCGTTTCTGGTTGGCTCGATCCTGAAGGCATGTGCGGGCCGTTTGTTCCGAATGAACCAGTTTTGCTGAGCAGAGCTCTCAAGGGTTGCGAGGCATTCCAGCTCGTGTTTGCATGAATTTCCCCTACTGGCCGTTGTCATGTTCACAGCGTGCCATATACGATGTTCACGCAATTCCTTTCCTTGAACGATTGACCATGTCATTTCCACCCGGTTTCAAATTTGAACTCCTGCACGTCGATGCGCATTGCGGTGCGCGATTGGGACGGCTGACCACGCCGCGCGGCGAAATTGATTTGCCAACGTTTATGCCAGTGGGAACTTGCGGTACGGTCAAAGGCATGACAACGGATATGGTCGAAGCGACCGGTTCGCAAATTCTGTTAGGCAACACGTATCACTTGCATCTTCGTCCTGGCGAAGGAGTCGTCGCCGAACTGGGCGGTTTGCATAAATTCATGGGCTGGGACAAACCGATCCTGACTGACAGCGGCGGGTTTCAGGTTTTCTCTTTGGCTCAACGGACGGTCGTCGACGAAACGGGAGCCACGTTTCGATCCCACATCGACGGTAGCAAGATCACGATTACTCCCGAGATCAGTGTCCAGATTCAACAGGATCTTGGCAGTGACATCGCGATGGTGTTTGATCACGTGATTGAGCTGCCCAGTTCGCGCGACAAAGTCAAAGATGCGATGGACCGATCCATTCGTTGGGCGCAGCGATGCAAGGACGCACATTCGCTGGATTCTCAGGTTCAGTTCGGAATCCTGCAGGGAGGGCTCGACGAAAGTTTGCGCGTTCAGTGTGCCAAAGAATTACGTGAGGTGGATTTTCCAGGCTATGCGATTGGTGGGCTGAGCGTTGGCGAGCCTCCTCCGGAGATGTATCGAATCATTGAAGCAACGACGCCGCACATGCCTGAAGATCGGCCACGGTACCTGATGGGTGTTGGCCGACCGGAAGATTTACTTCAGGCAGTCCTGCGCGGTGTCGACATGTTTGATTGCGTGATGCCGACTCGAAACGGTCGCAATGCGATGGCTTTCACAGACAACGGGTTTCTGAAAATGAAGAATGCGATCCATGAACGCGATCCGCGACCAATTCAGGAAGGCATGGATACGCCGCATGCTGACCTGTCACGGGGCTACATTCGGCATTTATTCATGGCCAAAGAGATGTTGGCCGGAATGCTGCTCTCGATGCATAACATTGGCTACTACCAACGGTTGATGCGCCAGGCCCGAGAAGCGATTGCTGCAGACCGGTTTCAGGAGTTCTTTGACGAACGAATGGCTGGCTGGGCGGGTGGTAAGGCGGAGAATTGAGGTCGGAGGGTTGATCGGAGGCTGGAATTGGGAATGTTCGTTGGTGGGAACGCAGATCTCGCGTTCGAATTCTGACGGTCGACCTCCAATTCCCACCCCCTTTTGCCCTTGCTGGCTTTTTCCCGAGAATTTAGACTCTAGCGTTTACAATTTCGACATTTGTGGGAGTTCTGCGCTCCCGGTCCACCAAGGCGGTGGACAAGCAAAAAAAGATCGTTCAAAAGCGAACCTTAATGTATTACCTGTACTCAATTCTGTGTCTGTTGCTGGTGCAAACCAAAGCAACTTCAGCCAGCGGAGCAGCTGCTCCGACTGCTGATGCGACAGGCGCAGCAGGAGGAACCGGAGCTGCACAACAGCCGCCGTCTTTCTTCGAATCGATGATCTATTTCTTGCCGGCGATGCTGGCGATGATGCTGGTTTACATGTTGATCATGAAGCCGCAAGCTAAAGGCGGAGGTCGATCCGGAGATTTGCCGGAACTCAAGAAAAACGACCGAGTCGTCACGGCAGGCGGAATCGTTGGAACCGTCGTCAGGAACGATCCAGATTCAGATACAACCACGCTTCGAGTTGACGAATCAAGCAATGCAAAGATGCAGTTTCTTACCTCGTCGATCGTCAAAATCCTCTCGGAAGAGAAGGGTAAAGAGAAATCGTCTTCGGACAAAAAGTAGTGACCGTTATTTTCCGTCGCCACTCTCTGATGCGACACCGGCATTTCTTTTGAGCTCAGTTTGTTAAAGCTCACTGCTTGTCGGATACACAAACCATTTTCCTATTCAGAAATCAAACGAATGTCTGATTCAATTTTGGCTACCAACCTGCCCGGAATGCTTACCCTGCTTGCTCAAGCTGAAGACGGCGTGAAAAAGATGGATGAACCTGGTTTCTTCCAATCGGGAACGTTCGGGTTCATTCTGCTTTTGGTAGTGCTGTTTCTTGGCTGGTTCCTGGCCAAGACCATTTCGAGCTCACTTCGTCTGCCAGAGTATCGCAGTCGCCTGATGATGGCGATGTTGCCTGTTCTGCTTGGCGGACTTTTGATCTACAGCGGTTGGCCGCCACGTTTCGGCGTTGACCTTCGCGGTGGTATGAACATGGTGGGGTCGCTGAATCTTGCTGACTTCCCGGCGGAGAATCGCCCGACGGCTCAGGACATTATCGATCAGTTGATCAAACGCGTGAATCCATCGGGAACGATGGAGATCGTGATTCGTCCTCTGGGCGAAGACAAGATTGAAGTCACCATTCCGGATGTGTCGTCTTCGGAAGCTGACAATATTTGGCAGTTGCTCGTGTCGGCCGGAAAGCTCGAATTTCGAATTGTTGGCGACAGTCGGTTTCATGAGCCAATTATGCAGCTGGCTGAAAAATTTTCGGTTGATCAGTACCGGGGAAAAGTCATCAAGGATCCCGAAGACGATAACAGGAACGTTGCATTTTGGGCGCCAATTGCACGCGTCGAGTTGGAGCCCGGTCAGAAAGTTCCTGCCGTAATTCCGTATAAGTTCTATCCCGATCCCTCGCAAATGTTCCGTGATCGAAACACTGGGCGAATTCTCACTTTCACTGATTGGAACGCACCACGAAATCCCGATTTGCGCGGGGCTTCATTTGCACAATATTGCGATGCACGCGGTATTCGACCACAGATCCTGATGATCACTCCCGGGGCTGATGAAGATGTTCAGGGTGTTCACATGGCTGCCGTTTCTCGCGGTACCGACACCAAGACAGGGCGCCCGATCGTTCAGTTTGAAACAACTGCTCAAGGTGCTGGACAACTCGGAATGCTGACTGGTATGAACGAACCGGATGCTTCCGGGAACAAGCGTCTGCTTGGTATTCTGATCGATGATAAACTGCATTCGGCTCCTTCGATCAATAGTCGAATTAGCACACGTGGAATCATCGAGGGTGACTTCACGGTTAAGGAAATTGACGACCTGGTTACAAAGCTTCAGAGCGGCAAGATGAAAGCGGCTCTTAACAAAAACCCGATTAGCAAGAACTATGTCGAGTCGCTACTCGGTCAGGAGTTGCGTTCCAAAGGAATCTGGGCGATTGGGGTTTCTCTTGGCCTGGTTCTGATCTTTATGATTTTCTACTATCGCTTTGCCGGAATCGTAGCCGCGATCAGTCTTGTGTTGAACATCGTGCTGATCCTTGCCGTTGTGATGGCGATTCAGCAACCCCTGACGCTGACGGGACTGGCTGGTCTTGTACTGACCGTTGGTATGTCGGTAGACGCCAACGTGCTGATCTTTGAGCGGATACGTGAAGAGATGGATCGGGGTTCCACGCTGAGGATGGCGATTCGAAACGGTTTCGACAAAGCCCGCACAACGATCGTTGATGCCAACGTGACAACCTTGATCACGGCCATCGTCCTCTATGCCGTTGGTACTGAGCAGGTCAAAGGATTCGCTGTTACGCTGATTCTCGGTATCCTGATGAGTATGTTCACGGCGATCTTCTGTTCACGAATCATCTTCGACATCGCTGAGCGCAAGCGATGGTTGACGAAGTTGAGCATGACCCGAATTCTGGAAAAAGCGAAATTCGATTTCATCGGCAAGATTGGACTCACAGGAGTCATGTCTGCCTGTTTGATCGGCCTTGGAATCGCCGGCATGTTTATGCTTGGTTCAAAGATTCTCGATCACGACCTGCGAGGTGGCTCAACGATTCGAATGGTGTTCAATGAGCAGCAGGAAATCGAGGATATTCGCAAAGTTCTTGACGACTATGAGCTTGAAGTCAAAGGCGAGAAGATTGAGTTCTCTGTCGCTGGCTTTGGTGGCGCCGAACAAAAGGCCGAAGATGCGAAACGGATTTTCCGAGTCGACAGTAACCTTCCTGCCTGGGAAGGTGGCCCGGAAGAAGACAGATGGGTGCAGCTTGATGAGCTGATGGAGGAACTGTTTCCTGAGAAGTTGAAGCACTTCAAAGTTGAAATCGTTGGCGGAGCTGGAAATTCACCGGCTGATACTGGCCAGATGGAAATCCGGACTCCGACGCGAAATGCATCCTGGAGTGCGGCTCCGGCGGTTGCTTCGATGCTTGCCAACCCGACGATGATGTTGCAGGACGCAGGCGAAGCGAAATCTGCTGAGCCAACGTCGGAAATGAAGAAAGAGATGCAGGATGGTTCGTTGAAGAAAGACGAATCTGACATGCAGGCTGACGAATCTGAAATGAAAAAAGACGATTCGGAAATGCAATCGGACG
>CAYUNP010000048.1:16559-30536 GCA_964446085.1 uncultured Pirellulaceae bacterium | reverse complement strand
TCCAGCCTGTGGACATGCGGATCACAGGCCAGAGGCCTATGCCACCTTTGAAACGGCTACAATTTCAACCCTCCCGAAGCCAACGAGAAATCGTTAAACTAACGTCTTTCAGAATACCGAAAACGTTGGACGATCGATGAGCCTGAAATGGAATTTGCGAGCGCACGACGCGCAACTGGTTCAATCAATCGAGCGTTCGTGCGGCGTCTCTCCAGTAATCGCCCAACTGCTGGCCTTACGCGGCATCACAAACAAAGATCACGTTGGCAGCTTCCTCGACCTTAAAATGACCGGGCTGCGCAAGCCCAGTGAGCTGCCAGGCATCGATGCAGCAGTCGATGCAATTTTCGAAGCACTCGACGCTAAAGAAAAAATCTGGATCTATGGCGACTACGACGCCGACGGCATGACTTCAACAGCGATTCTGTATCGGTGCCTGAAAAAACTGGGCGCCGAAGTGGGATACTTCGTACCCAACCGACTCGACGACGGCTACGGCGTGAGCAACGAAAACCTGAAGAAGATTCAGGAACGTGGCGCCAAACTGGTCGTAACAGTCGACTGCGGAATCACGAGCGTCGAGGAAGTCAAATACGCAACGTCCATCGGGCTGAAAATGGTTGTCACTGACCATCACCACGTCGGACGCGAACTGCCTGCAGCAGCGGCGATCGTTCATCCGGGTTTGCCACACGATCCATATCCGTTCCCGGGTCTCTGCGGTGCTGGCGTTGCGTTCAAACTTGCCTGGGCCCTGTGCCAGCGTCGAGCGGGCAGCGAAAAACTACCTGAATCGATGCGGAACTTTCTTTTTGCAGCCGTTTCACTGGCAGCGATTGGAACCGTTTGCGATGTCGTTCCTCTGTTGGATGAAAATCGAATCATCGTGCATCACGGCCTCAACTGCATGCACCGATACGCGAACCATGGGCTGCGCGCATTGATCAAGATCGCCGAATGCAACAAAAAACCAAAACTTGAATCAGAAGATCTTGGCTTTCGAATCGGTCCTCGCCTCAACGCCGCGGGGCGACTGGGACAGGCTCAACTGGGCGTTGAATTGCTGACGTGTGACTCGCCCGAACGAGCCCAGCAGCTGGCGACCTATATCAATGAGCTAAACAAGAATCGTGATTCGCTTGATCGACGCATTCTCAAATCGGCCAATGAAGTCATCAAAAAGCATCACGACCCGGAAACGGAACCAGCCATCGTTTTGGCTCAACCGGACTGGCACCTTGGAGTTATCGGAATCGCAGCAGGTCGTATCGCCGAACTGCACCATCGCCCAACGATTTTGATTTCGCTTGATCCGCTGGGCGCCCGACCAGGCGTTGGCTCATGTCGCTCTGCCTGTGGCGTCAATCTTTATGATGCGATCGAAGGAAGCTCGCAACACCTGATTAAATTCGGCGGTCACGCTGCAGCTGCGGGACTGAGCATTGAACCCGACAAGGTAGATGCCTTCCGCGAGGATTTCTGTGAGCAGGTGATCGATCAGGTCAGCGTTGACGAATTGATTCCTGATCTCGACATCGATGCCGAAGCATTGCTGGGACAACTGACGTTTTCGATGATGAACGACCTTGAGAAACTGGCTCCCTTCGGTCAGAAAAATCCTCGTCCACTAATGTGCGCAACCGAAGTTCGACTGGCTGAACCTCCGCGGACGATGGGTTCCGATGGTCGACATCTCTCCGTTCGCTTGCAACAACACGGGGCGTCGGTTCGCGCGGTCGCGTTTGGAAAAGCCGATTGGGCGAAGGAACTTGAAAAGCCGGACGCCTGTTTTGATTTTGCATTCCGTCCTCAGATCAACGAGTTCCGAGGCCATCGCAGTGTTCAGTTACACCTGGTTGATTTTCGTCCTTCAAGTTCAGACGTCGGCAGCGAACTGGGGCAGGAAGTCGTGTCGAACGTGCAATGAGTGAATTCCCGGAACATTGGCCTGTTGAATCCGACTGGACCGAAGCACTCAAGGATGAATTGAGTTCTGACTGGTTTCAGGCGCTAACAGAATTCGTTGATCAGCAGCGTTCCGAGGCCACGGTCTATCCGCCGGCCGCAGATACCTTCAATGCATTTCTCTGGACTTCGCTGGCGGAAACTCGCGTCGTCATTTTGGGTCAGGATCCGTATCACGGCGCGGGACAGGCACATGGACTTTGCTTTTCCGTGCTTGAGTCGGTCACGAAGCTTCCTCCGTCGTTGAAAAACATCTACAAGGAAATGGCTGCCGATCTTGAGTGCGAAGTTCCGTCTCACGGATATCTTGAATCATGGGCAAAGCAAGGCGTGCTGTTGCTTAACACGGTGCTTACTGTTCGAGAATCGGAAGCCAATTCACATCGCAAAAAAGGTTGGGAAAAATTTACCGATGCTGTCATCAGTCGCATCGGCGAAAGAGAATCGCCCTGTGTTTTCATTTTGTGGGGCAAGCCAGCGGAGAAGAAGCTCAAATTGATTGGGGATCAACACACGACCATTGTTTCTCCCCATCCGTCTCCGCTTTCGGCCAGCCGAGGTTTTTTTGGCAGCAAACCTTTTTCGCGCACCAACGATGCGCTGCTTTCTTTCGGGCAACCTGCCATTGACTGGACATCGATCGGAAAGTGACGTTGGCTACTGAGAACCAGTTCGCTAACTTGCTCAGGGCACCACTGCAGACAGACCTCCGCACAGATCCAGATGAGCTCCAGCATTCGACAATCGAAACCGCAGAAACCGGGCTCGGTCGTTGAGGTGCTTGAGTCGAAGCTTCAGTCCAGCAAAAAAACAAAGCCGGCCCGTTACGATTACTCCAGCGAAGTTCGCAGGCCACTGACGTGTCTGGCTTTCGTGGCCCCTCTGATCCTGTGGTACGAACTGGGAATGATCCTCCACACCGAAGCGGTTCGCAGCGGTGTCGACCGATTGATCGAGGCACTGTTGTCACCGTTGGGACCGGTCAGTATTGGCGTGCTTCCACTAGTGTCCATTGGCGTATTTTTGTTCTGGCATCATCGATCCGAACATCCAGGACACTTTCATTTTCACACCCTGCTCTGGATCGCTCTGGAGTCGCTCGCATTGGCTTTGATTCTGTTCGTGGCCAGTGATGCTTTCATGCTCTACCTTGCCGACCAACGACCTCAACCACTCGTTGGACTGACAAAGATCTTCACGGATTCACAGCAATACGGAAAACTGCTTACCTGTCTTGGTGCCGGAATCCACGAAGAAATTGTGTTTCGATTGCTGATGTTTGCGCCACTGCTTCGTGTCGCTCGACGATTTATTGAAATTGAATCGATAGCAGTCGTCATCTCTGCCACAATTGTCAGCATTGTTTTTGCAATGGCTCATTGTGATGTTGTTAACCCTGAGGGGTTTCCATTCGAAGTTTCAACTTTTCTGTTTCGTTTTCTGGCTTCAGTCTTTTTGTGTGTTCTGTTTCGTTTTCGTGGAATTGCTGTCGCTATCGGCGTGCATGCGGTCTTTGATATCCTCGCGATCAGCTGATCGAATTCAGTTTCACCGTCAGAATGTCGATTTACATTTTGTGGTTTGTCAACAAGAGAATGGCCAAATTTTCATGAAAAGAAATTGCGATTTGGCATGCAATTTTTCTGGCCTATAATTCTTCGCCGCATCAAAATATTTTTTGTACTTTGTTATGTTTGAAGTCACCGCGATGGTGACAGCGGGACTACATTTAGAACTGGAGCGTGGCGTGTTGCTACGTTCATTGATCATCATCAAGAAACATTTCAACGAGTCAAATTCGTGTTATCTGTTCGACCCAAAGTTACCGAGATGAACTTTCATCTCTTCGCCAAACCGGTTCATCCGGAACTGGTGGAGGTGTGTGGCTCGCGGCGCGTCGAACGTGAAAATTATCAGCTGCGTCTGAACATCACGACTGATGGCCACCTGATTACTTTTCAACACGACGATTTGATTTTCTGTGAAGTCTCGGCAGCGGCCAGTCACGCTCTGCCAGAACACTGCCGTCTGATTTCACACGTCGTCAGCAGTTCGACCAACAACGGCCCGACTCTTTACGAAGGGACTGTCGGGTACCAGTCAAACGTTTCGATGGACTCAGTTGATCCAAAGGTATTCGTAACGATCCAGCAACAGTTGGACAAACGTGTCGAAACCGATGGACTGGTGCATCGCTTTGAATCAAACGGGCGACTTAGTTTTGGAGCAATCAGCTACATGCATGCTCAGTCGTTCATCAATCACGTTCGCGTGCGGGCGTTTCACACATTCCCGGAGACGTGTGCCGTTCTGAAAACGGATACTGTTTTTCGCGTCGGCAGTCTCGAGTAGTCGCTACTCCAGCTTGAAATCGTCAGAGACGCTCTTGTCGGTGTAGATTGGAAGGTAGCGATAGTAGACTTCCAGAGTCATGCAAGCCAGTGCCGTCGTGTAGAGACGTCCACCTCTTTCGCTGGCGTGCCTTTTTGAGCCAGGAGCATGGAAGAACCAACTTCCAGCGGTGTTACCTTCCTTGCTCTGAATGCTGACGAGATTGTCTCGCATCTTGCCATTCCATTGTTTCCATTGCTGCCCACCGTACTGCTTCATCACTTGCGTTGCGTAGTAGTTGTAGTAGATATCGGCGGACTGATTGGACCCTTTAATCAAATCCGGCCCCCTCTCGCCGATCCAGTCGACACCGTCTTTAAGCCCTGGCGTATCCTTGTCCCAACCCATGTACATTCGGCAAAGCAAGCCGATCGAAGTCTGTCCCAATCGGGACTTGTTGCGCGAAGTCGGCGGCGTGTCGTAGCCGTAGAGCGAACCGCTGGCATTGGAGATGTCATCCAGGAACTTGTTGACCCGGCGCCAGGTTAACGGATTAATGTTCAAACCTGAAAGCTTCGCACTTTTCATGGCCATGACCTGCCAGCCAACAACCGACGTGTCGCCTCGATCGCGGGGCTTGTATCGCCAACCGCCGCCGGAAGGATCCTGCGCATCTTCGATAAACCAAATCGCACCCTGAGCGAAGGGAGCCAGTTGCGGATCCTTCGTCATGGCAAACGCTTCACAAAAGACAATCGCTGCCAGCCCGTGCGAATACATCTTGCCCGTTCCTTTTTCATAAAAGGAAATCCCGCGTCCTCCCGGTTTCGCCTGTGCCTTCAGGAACTCAAGACCAGCACGCACGTTGTCTTTATAGAAACCAACCTTGTGAGTTTGTCCATTTCCCAACAGCGGCAAAATCGCAAGCGCCGTGGCAGCAATCCGTGCGTCCTTCAAGTCACCAGGATCAGGGCTGTCACGATGACTGCCGGAACCGATACGATGATCCAGATCCCAGCCGCCATCGGCCTGCTGATGATTCACAATCCACTTCAACGCCAACTGAACGGCTTCCTCCGAAGCATCCGACCCACCATATTCCTTGAGTGCCTTTGCCCTGGAGTCTTCCGACCGGGCACTCAATTCGCCACCTTCTTCACTGACGGCGCCAAGTTCGCCAAAGTCACTTTCATCAAAAATGATTTCTTCGGCACTGACAAACTCAGTGGTCTCCAGTGTGTCGACTGCTTCCAGTTCGGTTAACGTTTCGACTTCGATCGGTTCAACATCTTCGAATTCTGATTCGCTCAGGTCCTCTTCGCTCGATTCGTCAAAATCCGCCGAATCCAGTTCGATCGACTCGATGGACTCACTGGGAGCTGCAGAGGCTTCCAGAGCGGTGGTGATTTCTTCGCGTTTGGGCATCACCAAAATAGCGAGCAGCACGATCAGTGCGACGTGCCCTACGAAACTGATCATCCAACTGGGGATGACATTGAACAACAACATTCGCTGTCCCGATTCAACAACTTCATCTTCAAACGCTGCTTTGTCTGCTTCCGTTGTGCTCATGGAGAATCGATGGATTGAGTTCGAGTGGTTGCGGGCTTCCAATTATACACCAATGCCGTAAAAATTTGAAAATCCCTATGTCAATATTTTGAAAGCTAAATTGTGCCCGACGCACCCACTGTTATTCATGACCCACTGGAAGTGAGGGCGCTTACCGAAGGCTTGAGACGTGAAGGAAAGACAGTTGGCTGCGTGCCAACCATGGGTGCTCTGCATGAGGGTCACCTGAGCCTTGCTCGCGAGTCGGTCGCTGACACGGACATCACCATCGTGACGATCTTCGTCAATCCAACACAGTTTGCGCCCGGCGAAGATCTTGACAGCTACCCGAGACAGCTCGATGACGATCTGGAATTGCTAGGCGAAGTCGGCGTGCAGTACGTCTTTTGCCCGCAGGCAGAAACGATGTACCCGCCCGGGAGTTCCACTTCGGTGACGCCGCCAAAGATTTCACGAAAGCTCGAAGGAGAATTTCGGCCAACCCACTTTGGTGGTGTCGCGACCATCGTTTTGAAGCTGTTCAACATTGTCGGACCCGATGTGGCGTTCTTTGGTCAAAAGGACTTTCAACAGGTGGCGGTCGTAAAGCAAATGGTGCGTGATTTGAATGTTCCCGTTGAAGTTCGCACCTGCCCCATCGTGCGAGACAGCGACGGACTGGCTTTGAGTTCACGAAATGTTTACCTCAGCAAGGAAGAACGTGAAATCGCATTGACGCTCAGCCGAACGCTTGATCAACTGCGAACGCAAATCAGGGGGGGCCAGCGTGATGGCTTTGAAGTGGTCACCGAGATGCGACAGATGCTGATCGACGGTGGCGTTTCATCGATTGACTACGCAGCGGTTGTTGATCCGATGACGCTGGAGTCATCCGATCCGATTCAACTGCCTGTGGCACTACTGATAGCGGTCTATGTAGGAAAGACACGACTGATTGACAATTGTGTCGTGGAATAGACTCCCACATTCACAACCGATAGTGCGAAACTTCATCTGGAAGCCTTGCACGCAATCACGTACGATTGCAGCTTCTATTTATTGACAGGCAACCATGCTCCAAACACTTTTTTACATTCCGCCTGGCTGGTTCGGTGTTCCGGGTGTGATCGTCTGGCTGTTGGTTTGCAGTCTGTGGCTGGGCGTTGTTGCAATCCGAAACCGTGAGAACCTGAAGTCAGAATTCTGGGCGACCGTACCGATCATGGTCGTGGGCAGCATCGCAGCGATGTTTTTACTTCCCCGACTCTCAATAACAGGCATCGATCCGGCATCACCGCTCGGCGAACCGGTCAATCTTGGTCTGGCGATTCGCGGCTACGGAATGATGCTGATGCTGGCGGTTCTTTCGGGAATGGGAATTGTCTTCTACCGTTGTCGCAAGATTGGCTATCCAACGGAACATATCTTTCGGTTGGCGATCTGGATGATTGTTTGCGGAATGTTGGGAGCGAGACTGTTCTTCGTGATTCAGAACCATGATCATTTCCTGAAGCCTGGAGCCAGCCTGTTCGAAATTGCCGAAGGCGTCTTCAACATGGTCGGAGGTGGCCTGGTTGTCTACGGAAGCATGATCGGCGCGTTGTTGGCCGCGACGTTTGTCGTCTGGAAATGGAAGCTTCCGGTGTGGCGTACTGCGGACCTGATCGCGCCCGGCATGGCGCTGGGATTGGCGATCGGACGCATCGGCTGTTTGCTCAACGGTTGCTGTTGGGGCGGAGTCTGCAATGTGTCACTGCCAGCAATTGAATTCCCTGCTGGATCTTCTGCGTATATGCAACAACTCGAATCGGGGCAGTTGCTGGGCATCAAAACCGAATCCATCGAAAACGAGCCGTTCTACCGCGTTACCGATCCGGGTGACTTTGGAAAAGAAATTGGACTGACTGCAGGCGAAAAGATCATCGTCGCTGCACGCACTGCCAATTCGGACAGCAGGCTTGGAGCGGATCGCATGCGGCACCTGGTAGGAACGCCAATGGCGGAATCGGTCAACGTGGAAATTGTGGGAGAAGGAATCGGCTCGACCGTCGTTCCGTTGACAAAACTGAAACAAAGATCGCAAGGCGTTCACCCGACTCAAATCTACAGTTCGATCAATGCGTTTGTGCTCTGTCTGTTCCTGTGGTTCTATTGGCACGTGCGGCGCAACGATGGTGAAGTGATGGCGCTGATGCTGATCCTCTATCCGATTTCCCGCTTCGTGTTGGAGTTGATACGCGTTGACGAGTTGGGACAATTCGGAACAGAACTGACGATATCCCAGTGGGTCAGTGTGCTGACAATCGCGTGCGGAATTGCACTTTTTGCGTACGTTCGCATGTTTGGGAAAAGGAGCAAAAACCCCGAGATCTCGCAGGTTGCCACGGCGTGATTTTGCGCCTCATATCCGATAAAATTCCTAATGCCAACGTTCCAGGCTTTCAAAACGCCCTGTTTTGAGAGCTTTTGGGGAATTCGAGGCCAAAATGTTCCCTCCAAGGAACTTTCCCCAGTTCTAATCGTCCTAATAATGAACCTTCCGCTCGAAAACCAGAACGATGACCAGTTGATCGCCCGGACGATCGCTGGCGAGCAGGAAGCGTTTGGTTTGCTGATCCACAAATATCAGCCACGGCTCTACAACGCGATGGTCCATTTCCTTCGCAATCAGGCCGAGGCCGAAGATGTGGTTCAGGACGCGTTTGTTTTGGCGTTAACGAAGCTGGAATCGTTCAAAGGCAACAGTCAGTTCTACACCTGGCTGTACCGGATCGCTCACAACGCGGCGATTTCAAAACTGAGAAAGAAACGACCAACGATGTCGCTGGACCATGGAACCAGCGACGAACCTTCACCCGGCTTTGCGATTCCTGATGATGGAGAACGACCGGGCGAGCGAATGGAAAAGGATGAGCAGATTCAGTGTCTGATGGACGCCATGGAGCGACTCTCGGATGAGCATCGAAGCATTCTGATTTTGCGGGAGATGGAAGAGATGGACTACGATGCCATCGCGGGTGTGTTGCAGCTTCCCGTGGGAACTGTTCGCAGTCGGTTGCATCGCGCAAGAGGATGCTTGCGAGAGATTATGGAATCGATGGAAAAAGCCAAGTAAAGACACTTCCAAACAAACGACAACACAATGTCAAACCTTCAACAATCTGATTTGATCCTGGCTGGTCGCTACGTCGATGGCGATCTGTCCGCGCACGAAGTTACTGCTGCAGAATCACGGATCGCCTCCGATGCTGATTTCGCAGCAGCGGTCGAACAAATTCGTCAGCAGAGTTTTTTGATAAAAGACCTGCCAGGGTTCAAACCAGCCGACGATCTCGCTGACCGAACCTTGCAGGCTTCCATGGATCAGGTGAAAGCCATCATGGGTGCCTGGCCGCCTGAAAGCGAACAGGAGAAAGCGACTCCGGCCAGCCAGAATTCCAACACCTTCGATTGGAAGTCGGCTGCCGCGATTGCTGCATCACTTGCAGGACTGTTTCTTCTCGGAAGCATAATCTGGCAAGGACAAAACGGTTCGGAATCTCCAATGGCCGTCAAGGAAGCACCAGCATGGACTCCGGTTGACGTCCCAGGGCTCGCTATGGAACAGGCTCCGAAAGAAGATTACGACATTGAAACCCTTATCAAAGAATCGTCCGAAATGATGGCCAAGGCTCAGGCTGCGTCCGACGGTGCTCCAAATTCCGAAATGGAACTCGAAAGCCAGCCGGAAGTCGCATCGATTCAGGTTCCTCCAATCACTGCTTTTTCTGGTACGCCGATGAAACCACCAGCGTCAGCCAGGACGGATCTGGCGGCAACCAACAATTCTTCGGCTCTGGTTGAACAGATTTGGTACATCAGCCAGGATCTTACCGCATCAAAAGATGCCGTTTGCGACATCCTGCAGCAAAATCGAATCGAAGTAAAACTCGACAATCAAAGGAAGTCGCTACCTACCGAGGATGCGGTCGATGCTTTTTACGTGGCGGCAACACCAGGCCAAATGAAGGTGGCAATGTCGCAGATTTCGAATCTGGCTGACATCGAAATGATTCAACTCCCTGGCGGATCCGATTCACCTATCGCGGACGTGATTCAACAGCAGTTCAAGTCAGCCATCACGTCCAAAAATGGTCAACAGCAAGTCGATCCAACGCTGCCAGAACATTTGCAGCGCCCAGCCACCAATGCGTTGGCACAGCAGCTCGTTTCCAATCCATTTCCGCGAGGCATTCGTCCACGTGGCCCGGTTCCACCAATCATGAAATCCGGCACTCCAATTATGGGCTCGGCAGATGCGGGGGCGATGGACCTTGCGATGACGCCGAAAAAACCAAACACTGCCAAGCGAGCCGCGGCTCCCGCATCCGGTAATTCCAGTAGTGGTGCGGGCCTGGGAGGCATCGGTGCAATGGCCAATGAAGCTCCCCAGGGAATTGTAGAGATGCCTGCCTCAACTCCAGCACGACAGAAGGCCAGCCCGACGTCTCAGCAACCGGGTGAATTGGACAAGTTTCTGGACGCTTCGGATCAGCAACTTCGGCAGTATCTGATTCTCGTTCGCAGCGGCGAAGAAAAGAAGAAGAAGAAGAAGTAGCACGCACGCGTAGACGCAATGCCCGCTATAGCTCATGCTCGACAACGCGCACGCATCGCTTTTCCATACAGGCGAACGTTGCACATTTGCCATTGTATTCCCAGCACTCCGCACAGTGTGGCGTCTTGCAGCGTCGACACACGACCATCTCCTGAATCACATCATCACTGCAAATTGGACAGCGAAAATCCTCGATGACTGCAGCTTGATTCTGGTGCACAAACTCCACACCTTCGGCCTTGTGCAGCATCAACTGATCAAATAGCTCCAGACCTCCCTGCACGAAGTCCAGCAGATCCGGTCCATTGCTAAACCAATGTTGAACTTTTGTCGTCAGGTGCCCATCTTCGACATTCACGATCAACGGCGCCGATTGAATACTTCCTAGCTCGGCAATCTTCCAGCGGACGGCATCTGTCAGCCACTGGTTGGCAATCGACGAATCGTTGGAGAACACGCAGAACTGATGGTCGAATTCCTCGTCTCCTGTCTTGAAAAAGTCAGCCTTGGTCTCCCTTCCAGTCACATCGGCGCGGCTCTTGACCAGCAAATAGAGTCCGACGCGGAGCTGGATGTTGGTCTCCAACACCGTTTGACGATTGGCCTTGTTCCATGGCGTTCCGAAGTGCTTCAGCCGGGCCATCGTGCGTCCGTAATCAAACACCAGGGCTGGTCGAAAAACGTTCAACTCGCCCAAACGATTGGGACGCAGATTCTCGGCACCAAAACGATCGCGAATCGGTTTCAGGATCACAAACTTGGTCTGACGCCGGGAATCACGTCGGCGTGTCCTGGAGATGAGATTGACAAACCCAATCATCATGGCCAAAAAAGCCGCGACAACAAACAGGAATGCGAACAACGCAAGAAAAACTCCCATGCCTATCCCTCCGGCTCGGACGAAGTTTCGAAGTTGACCGCGGTCGGCTGCTGTTCGTAGTTCTCTTCGTCCTTCCCTCGTCCCAACAGGAACATCATTCCGCCGCCGAGCAGCAGTCCAAAGATACCCGTGCCGAGCACCGAATAGAAGCTAAAGACGGCTGGCTTCGATTCGCCTTCTTCCAGCAATGGTTCCTCGCCTTCGGTCGACTTTTTCATCAGACTGATTTTTTCCCGCAGCAAGGTTACTTCTTCCGCCAGTTTTTTGACCTGCTTTTCCTGAGCCGCATTTTCGGCTGAAATTTCTGCCTTCTCCAAACTCAACAACTCAACCCGAGCGAGTTGGCCTTCGAGGCTGGCCGCCAGCTGTTGACGATCGGTTTCCATGTTCACCATCCGATCGGCAATTTGCTCCTGCCCGGTCGACCGGGCCAGGGCAGACAAAGCCATCTTCAGCGATCGATTCTCCAGCGAACTCGTGGCAGCCATCTCGGCTTGTGGATCCTCTTTCGCGGCCACCTTCTCCGCATCAGCGGCGCCACCGAGCCGCACTATCATGAATGCCATGAAGAACAACTGCGTCAACAGCATTGAAACCATTAGCAAATCGAACCACGGTTTTCGAGAGTCCATAGCAGTACCTTGAGTTGAAGAACCCGTAATGTGATAGCCGGAGTATCGCGGATCAGAATTCATGGGCGGCTCGTGATTGTAAATACTGGCAAAGTGATTCAGTTCCTGTTCGCGATAACGAATCGACATCAAAAAGAAGCCACCGGTTCGCTGTGTTTGATGACTGGCGTCCCACTGAAACCAACCGCGATCGTCATTACAGGGATCGATCACCAAGGCAACATCCAGTTCCCGATTGAAAAAGTTGTTGCAGATGAAAAGATCCATCGGCGAAAGAAAAACCGTCCACCCGGGATGCGTGTGGTACCAGCCCACCATTTCCAGGTCGGGATGAAACTGATTTCTCTCGCCGGTGATCTGGCTCCACGTTTCATGCGTGAACTTGAAACTGCCTCGCGTTGCTTCGTAGTGACGGGCTCGCAGTGAGTCGGTGACGACAACGAACGGTTTTCCTTCAGCGTCGATACATTGCTTACCCAGCATCACGCCGCCAAGTTCCACTCGCGTGTTGGCATGGGCGTGGGCTTCCATGTCACGCTGCACGTCGAGGTCGACATAAATCGGCAAATCGTTGGGGTCGATATCGCCAACTGCAGCGATGCAATAGTGCGCATCCCGATCCGGACGAACTGCTTTCTGCGGTTCGTTCTGTTCGACTTCGCCAAACTGGATCTCGGAACTCATGCTGGCTTCAGTTGGAGGAAATGGGTCGTCGATTCGGACTGTAACTTGATGATGTCATTGTCGGGAATTCCAATCGAGGAGAGCTTTCGATCCGCAAACCCGGAATCCAACGCCACTTCACAGATCGTTTCGGGCTGCAGCGGTTGTTGACACGAATCGCAAACTCCCTCAGAAGAGCCTACCAGGCAGAGTGGTCGCTCGATCTGTTTGTGCGTTTGGCAGGTCCTACAGTTTAGTCGCACCAGAAAGTCACGATCGAGAATCAGTTTGCCATCTTCAACTCCCAGCGATTTGCAAACATCTTCCAACGTGGATTCGCTGGTCAACTGCGAATCAACCACGTCGAAGTAGGTTTCGTGCGACAGGCAATCTTCTTTGGGCGTGAACTTTGTTTTGTAGAATTGATTGGCGGCCCCGTTGAAAACCATTGCTGATCCGTCGTCCGTTGGCAAACCGTGGATCAACTTCAACGCTTCCTGAACCTGCATGCCGCCAATGATCGACGCAATCGTTGGTGCCGTGGGAACTTTCCCCTGTTGAATGTCTTCCTGTCGCAGCAGCGGACAACTGTATCGCAGCGAAATCAAACGATAGTCGTTCTCTGTCATACCGCACTCGTAACACGGACCGTCGCCAGGGACGAAGACTTTGGTGACGCCATTGATCTCCTGTATACCGCCGTCGATCCACGGCGTATTGGCTTTCCAACACATTCGGTTGACCCACAAACGGGCTTCGCGATTGTCGAGACAGCCGATCACGACGTCCATTTCCCGGACAAGACCCAATCCAATGTCGGTCAGCACATTGCCCTGAATCGGCACGATCCTGCAATCGTCGTTCAACTCTGCCGCCATCTGCGCGATCACGGTTGCCTTGGGCTGGCCTTCGTGTCGTGAGCGAAACAGAACACTGCGAGTCAGGTTGGATTCCTGAACTTCATCGAAATCGATGACGTGAATTGAACCGATTCCCAACAGGCAAAGATTCTTGAGCACTTCATTGCCAAGCGCTCCTGCTCCCACGACAAGAACTTTGGCATTGGCGATTTTCTCCTGCTCCCACCAGCCGATCAGTTTCAGCCGTGAATAGCGATCATTTTCATCAATAACAAACGTATCGCTATCTTTGTGTTTCGATTCAGGATTCATCGCCACCTTTGGTTAGTCCAGAAATGTAATACCCGTGTCATCATCGGCCAGCGTTTCAACGGGTGGCTCTACGACCGCTTGAGTTTCGTTCGAGTCGAGGAACGTAATCCCGTCTTCGATAATTTCGATTTCGGAAGGATCGACCAGCATGCTCTGTTCGCTGGCGACCGATTCGGCAACTTCTTC
>CAYUNP010000048.1:11660-16459 GCA_964446085.1 uncultured Pirellulaceae bacterium | reverse complement strand
CTTGCGCTTCGTTGACGTGCTCTTCAACTTCAGCTGCCACACCGGATTCGTCACGATCCCGACGACCACGAATGCGATCGGCTAACGCCATGACATTGAAAAAGGGTTTGGGCGAACGAGCCTTTCCCTTTTTGTTCGATTCCGTTGGCGTTTGTGACACCTCAACTGCATCAGGATTGCTAACCAGGTTTCGAATGTTTCGATCGTCCAGCGGGAGCAAAAACTTCTTCTGATCACGCGCCCACAACGCAGCTTCGCGATTGTAGGGACTCTGAATATCAAAGTTCTCGTACCGAATCATGTCCCACAACATGTTGCTCATCTCATCAAGCGTCAGGCTGGGCACCCAGTGCGTGCCATAACCTCCCAGACAAACGACTCCATTGTTGGAGATGTTTGGATGAAAGACAGGCGTCTGCCAAAGCAAGTTTGGAACCATCCGCGGATACGAAGCTCCCAACTCAACAATCACCTCATGCTTTTCGGTGATCTGAATCTTGCCATTTGAGTCCCGGCTGATTCCGGGACCATTGAACTGCAATCGGTAACGCGTCGGAGGGTCACCTTTGGCCATGAAGCTGAAGATTGAACTTTCGGCAGCAAGTTTCTCGACTGAGCGAAAGTCAGCTTCCAGTCTTCGTTGCCGAGGAGGTTTTCGCATTGAAAGTTCGTTCTCGAAATGGCTTTGTCAAAAATCGGAGTCGGGCGTCTTCATGGAGCATTTTAGCCCGCGACAATTTCAGGATAAACAATCAAGTGGTCGCCATCACTGACGCTCGCACCGACCAGCGTCTGGTCTTCCTGCAGTCGCCGACCACCTTCTTTATGATCGAGGCTATAACTCATTGGTTGCCCGTCAGGCCCGATCACAGGCAGGTTCATTTTTGTGATAATGTTCGGGAGAATCTTTCTAACGGTGACCGAATCGGAAACGACTGCTTCAACGCTTTTCGCTCCCGTCTGATCCAGGAAGGTGACCTTGGTACCTTCTCGTTGAGCTGTTTCTGCCATCTGCGTTCTCCTATTACCAATAACTGGGAAAGATCATTCTAAAATTCGCGAAACCCGTAGTGAAGTGATTCGCCAGCCAGACTCCAATATTGGGAAGATTTTCCGATTGATTTTCCGGCGTTTTCCGTCCAAAGCTACTTTCTTTCATTCCAGGTCGCCCGAAGCAGGCCGAATGCCCGAACATCGCAATATTCGTCCGTTTCGTGCTTGCGGAAATGTTTCGGGAAAAACCCCTCCTGAACCATCCCCAGCTTCTCCAGCACTCTTGTCGAAGCCGGATTGCGATCAAGGGACTCCGCGGTGACTTTATTGAGACACAGCTGCCCGAATGCGAAATCCAGTATCGAATTGGAAGCTTCGGTCGCAATGCCATCTCCCCAATAACTACGCCCAATCCAGTATCCCAGTTCGCCTCGATTGCTCTGCTGGTCCAACAGGACTCCGATGGCCCCGACCAGCTCGGATTGCTGATCTTTATCCTCGTCCTTCAAACAAACCGCAAAGACCGCAGCCTGCCCTTGGAGCCACTCACCTGGCAGCTCCTGGATCCACTGAGTCGCATCCTCAAGGGAATACGGGAAGCTGAAACTCCGCAAATTCCTGGACAACTGCTCATCATTTGCCAACTCCGCCACGCGCGGAGCATCTGCTGCACAAAACGGACGAAGCTCAAGCCGCGAAGTGGTCAGCCTGGGTTGGGGAATCATTTCGGTTCCGGGGTTCGGCAGATAATGGAGGTTTGACAGTCGCCATTAAGCAGCAACAAGCGTGTTGCGAGCATGGTTATGAGGATTATACGGGCAGAAAGTTCATCGAAAAAAACGGTCTGGGTCAACCTTTCCGGTTGGGACCTAAAGGCAACCTAAGGTTGAGTGACGGCTAAGGCAATCGCCACTGCTGATGAGGCAGCAAAACCGTCCGACCCATGACCCGAGGATACGATGAGTTTTTTGGAACAGTTTTTCGAAGACAATTTTGATTCGCCAAAGCCGACCGGCAACCCTGGCCCGGCCGATGAATCAGCCACACCTAAAGCCAATAGCTTTAAGCAGGTGACTGATTCGGAACTGGCTGCTCATCTTGATGTCGACAAGTACGATCAATTTCAGTTGACTGGTGCGGTTCGCCCTGCCATGGATCTGAAGATCAAGCCAACTGAAGGCTATCGTCACGAACACTACAAGGACGAAGAATCCGGTTCATCGATTCCCGTTGTGATGGCCGCAGCATCAAAAGAGAAGCTGTTTCCGCTGTTCATGGAACTGATCGCGAAACTCGGTCCTGTCGTTGATGTGGTACTTGAATCGAGCCATGAAGGTGATTCTGGCGGACATCGTGACTTCTACCGCGACAACATTGACATGGCAGTTCTGCAGAGCGTTCTGTTCGATTACGAAGATTTGCTGCTGAACGATGGTTGCACTGGCATTGCAGTCCTGAATCCATCCAAGCCACAGGAAGTTCAATTCGAAGAGCATAAGTTGCTGATCGTTTACGGAAGTCCTCTGGAGCAATACGAATTCGCCATGGAGAAGGCTGGCATTAGTGAGTCGCAGAAAATGCAATTCATCACCGAAGCCGAACACGTCCACAGTTCGTCCGAGAAGTACCTCAAGCGATTCGAGGAACTTCGCTGTGCCCTCGGTCTCGACGGAAGCCAAACCGAACCTAAAGATGAGTATCTGGACGATTACTACAACGATGGCGAAAACTGGACCGATGGCGACATGAGCGGTGGTCTGGCGTAACGCCCGGCCACAGGGCCAACAAAAGAAAGGCCCGCTACGTTGCCACAACAGAAACCGCTATCCCCAGTTGATCTTTTTCGGAACGGTAATGCCACCGGAAACGACCGCCTGCAGGGTCTGCTCCAGATTCCAATCCAGGGGCCAAACTTTTTCTTCAGGAATCAACAACATATAGCCCGATGTGGGCACAGGTGTTGTTGGCACATAGACGCACAGAATCGTCTTTCCCGTACTTGAGTCAGTGCACTCGGATGTCACAAACGCAGGAGCACGAATTCCGGGATGCGGAAACTCGATCAGAACCACTCGCTTGAAGTCGGTCGGATCCTGCGATTTCGAAATGCCCTCAAAGACGTTGCTGACGACCCGGTAAATCATATTGACGCCGGGCACTTTCTTCAGAAACCACTCGGTCACCGATAGCAAGCGGGATTTGGCAAACACACCAGCGATCATCAGGATCGAAAGCACCACGAACATTGCCAGGATCACTGACAGTGCGTAGATGATATAGCCAGGAATCGCCGCGTCTTTGAAAGTGAAATCGCGAATCAAGCTGGCGATTGGGCCAATCGCGTACTTGTAGAGGGTTACATAAATCCACTCCACAATTAGGTAAGTGATATAGATTGGCAACAGGACAAAGAGCCCGGTAATGATCCGGTTTCTCAATCGTCGCCACTCCCCCTGTTTGGTGGTTTCGGACGGATTTCCCTGTTCGTTGCCTTCGATTTCCCTGGTCGATTCCGGTTTTGCTGTCATACGTTCCCATTCTGAAGTCAGCGGCCATGGTATCTGAAAGCGAACTCAATGCCTAAGGCACTTTTTGCGTGTAAATTGCGGGGATAATTACAGTTTTCAGTCGTCTACTGCGCCGAACTGAGAAACGATGTGGACATTGATCCGTGGAGCGGTTAACAATTAAACTCGGCTCGATTAAAAAATTTGAACATGCGCGATTTTATTTCGTAAGATCCGGTGAGTTAATAGCTCAAACCGGGAACTTTATTGACCGCAATTAAAAAACCGAACCGGTTACTTTCACCCATATTTTTGGAAACCCACATGAAAAACGTTTTGACATTTTCTCTGCTTGCCGTAGCGACACTTTTCGTAGGCTCGGTTAGCGCACAAGAAGCTGAAAAACAATGCGACAAATGCCCTTCACAGTCCGCGACAGTAGCGACAGCATCCGCTGAATGCTCAGGTGGAACTTGCGAAAAGAGTTGCACAGAGTGCCCTGTCAGCGCCGCTTTGGCCAAATTGCCAAAGATGACGTATCGCGTTGGCACTGAAGACATCTGCTGTTCAGAGTCTGCGGCCAAGATGGCTGAAGAGAAGAAGACTCCTCTTCACTTCGTTGTTGGCGAGAAAGTTTTCGAAGACAAGACAGAAGCTTACACATCACTGGTTGAGCAAACTGAAGCAATGGTTACTTCGTTTGTTACTCCTTCAACTTGCAGCAAGAGCGGAACTCACACTGTTGCTGGCAAGTCTTGCAAGTGTGCAGTTCAAGCTGGCAAAAACGCTGAGCTCGTGAAGACTGCAATCAAAGACATCAAGATGACTTACGCTGTTGGCGAAAAGTCTTGCAACTGCCCACACGAAGCTGGTTCAATTGCCAAGACTTCTGGTGAAAAGATGACTTACGTTGTCGGCGAAGAGAAGACTTGCTGCAACATGACGGCTCGTCTTACATTGGCAAAGGCCAAGTACACTGCAGCTGTTAAGGCTCTGGTTGCCGCTGAAGCCAAGACTGAGACCAAAGAAATGTCTAAAGAGAAGTCAACAGAAACAGTTGGTAGCTAGTTCGCAACCACGTTTGTGAAAACACGTTTCAGGAAAAGCCCGGTGATCTTTCACCGGGCTTTTTTCATGGACGCGGAGCGGCCCCCGCTGGTCGTTGCCCAGAACTTGGCCGTCCATGCCCACGTACGTATTAAGCCAGGCAATTCGCGACGCGCACAGCCTTCTCTCTTGATCCTGATTGAGCACGTTGATCATAACCCGACGCGTAAGCGAGGGATCCTCCTTTAGTGC
>CAYUNP010000048.1:0-11560 GCA_964446085.1 uncultured Pirellulaceae bacterium | reverse complement strand
CGCACCTGTTCATAATTTAGAGTTTGACCATGCGGATATCCTCGCTGACTTAAACGCGATTCAAACACAGTTTCACCATTTGATTAAGACGAGAATCGCATCTGCTGCTTTCTCCGGCAAAGCCAGCACAAAAGCGTTGAGAAGCCAATACCGCAACGACGGCTCACCACGCACGCTTAATACGTTCCACGAATATGCTGTTCGACTTGCGCGAGGTAAAACTCCGTCAGCTTTTCATGACACTCTTTGGTCAGCTTTGGCATTTCACTTACCGCCGCATTGTCAGCAACCTGCTGAGCTGACGACGCACCGGTGATAATCGTCGTCACCGCATCATGATCCAGGATCCAGCGTTGCGAGGCTTGAGCCATCGTCATCGAATCGGGCAGCATCTCACGCACTTCATTCGCCAAGCCGACTCCGGTCGGAAACGGCAATCCAGCAAACGTTTCACCCACGCTGAAAGCCTGTCCGTCACGATTGTAGTTGCGATGATCGCCATCGGTGAACGTTGTATCAGCCGTGTATTTACCGGCCAACAAACCGCTGGCCAAAGGCAAACGAACAATGATGCTCACTCCTGCAGCTTTCGCTTGCGGGAACAGTTCCGTCGCCAACTTTTGCCGAAAGATGTTAAAGATCACCTGTAGCGACGCCATCCCTGGTTGCTCCAGACAAACCAGTCCTTCCTCAATCGTTTCAACCGACGCTCCGAACTCCCGAATCGCGCCTTCCGACTTCAGTTCACCCAGCCACTTAAAAACATCACCCTTCTTCAGTTCCGAAAGTGGAACGCAGTGCAACTGCAGACAGTCCAGCGTCTCCACACCCAGTCTTTCGCGAGTCGCATCAACTGACTTTCGCAACGCGGACTCTGTGTAGCCGTCCGGATAGACGCTGCCATCACGCCCAAACTTTGAAACGACCCGAATCGGATCGCCCCTGTGAGAAGCAAGAAACCCACCGATCAGAGACTCGCTTCGACCGCCACCATAAACATCAGCCGTATCAAAAAAGTTGATACCGCCCTGCACTGCTGTAGTCATGATCGCCATCGCCTTTTCATCAGACATTGGCCCGAAGTCACCGCCAAATTGCCAACAACCAAGACCGACTTCGCTGACTGGTGTTTTAAGTGTTCCGTAGTTTCGCTGTTGCATCTTTAGTCCGTTGCTTTTCTGTTTTCGACAAGTTCATCTTTCGCAGGTAGTACCTTGACAACCACCGGCGGACAAACAAGTTTATCAACATTGTCCACTTTCAGGTGAAAGAGACGCCTTTGCGACTGAACAAAAGGCTCAGCCTTGATGAAAAAGCGTTGGCGACTCTGTCCCTGGCGAATCATCAGACCATTGAGTCCGATGTCATCAACTTTTACGCCTTCAAGAAAGATTTCTCCCAGCCCTCCGTTGGCAAACTTGATAGTCCAGCATGATCGTCGCTCCGCAACTACTGTATTTCCCTTTCGCCATTTGGTTCGCTTCGATTGCAGCCCAAGTCAAAACCCGATGACTGGGTCTTTGCATAAAAAAAGGCTCCGTCCCAGCAGACGAAGCCTTCAAATTCAATTTTCTGAAACCGATACGGTATCAAACTACCGACTACTGTGAACGGCGTCGGCCAATCATTCCCACGAACCCGGCGAAGGCCAGCATGACCATCGAAGAAGGCTCTGGTACGGCAGCAATTGCAAACCGACTGAAGAACAATTCATAGTCTCCGGCATCGCCTCCGTCAAAGCCATTAACCTGAATGAAATAGGTTCCGGTATCAGGCAGAACCAAGTCAATAATGACGGAATCAAACGTCTCGATTTCGTCGTCGTTAAAGGCATCCTGTCCAAAGTAGTCGACGAAGTCTCCGTTCTCATCGAACAGAGAAATCTGTGTATCGAATGTTGCCAATCGACCAACCGCTTGAGAAATAACTTCGAAGTTGAACAAGTCTCCTGCTTCACCTTCGAAAGAATAGACATCGACATCGCCAGCGGAAAGCGTTCCGGTAACAGCCAGGGCATCGACATCGAATACTTCACCAGTATTCTGGCCAGCCAAAATCGTGTTAGGAACATCCAGCAAACCTAAAACGAGACTCTGAGCCGAAGCAATTGTGTCGTTAAAGCCACCAGCTTCACCTGTAACGGTACCTTCTTCATTAAAGGCAAGCTTGATCGCAGACCGCTCGCTCAGCCAAACCGGAGATGTAAACCGATTGATATCCGCGCCGAACGCGGGCGTGGACAGTACGTGATCTTCGAATTCCGTAGCATTTGTTGGACCTGCATAGCCAGGGAGAAAACCACCTTCGATGCCCGGAAGCACTCCAGAACCAATTGGCCCGAATGAATCACGGTGTCGCAAGCCTTGCAGGTGGCCAAGTTCATGCGCTGCAATGTTAGCAGTAATGCCAACGATGTTATCAGTGCCACTGACACCCAGACCATCGGCATTGATGACGGCATTGTCAGCCATATTCAGGTTGCGAAAGTCAATGTCATCAGCAAGCCCCCCTGGCGTACCTGAATTGAAGGTCAAAGTTGTAAACGGTCCTGCTGTTGGCGCCGTTTGAAAAAAGTTAAAATCGAACTGCTGATAGATCGCCGAAATGAGCGACTCAACATCGTTCCTCATGGCGGCCGTATAGTTAATGTTTCCATCGGTCCCGGAATCGAAGTCAAGAAAGACATTCTGCTGGGCCGAGACGGTCCCCCCGAGGACCGCTAATAAGACGAGTGTACAAATGCTCTTCACTGGAAGCTCCACAAATGGTGAGATGTTTTAAAACATTTTCGTAATTCAATTCACCGATCAGCCTACGTTAATAATTCTCACAGCGAGGGCGCAAACCCTCCATTTCAGCATTCCCGGAATCTTTTTGAAACGGCTCAACAATACCACCCGAAAAACCATCACAGATTCCTCACCTGAGCGAAAACCGATGTCAGGACACACGGTTTTTCCCGTCTATTCCGACCTGCCCTTTTAGCCATGTCACACCTCAACATTGGTTTGCAGTACGATCGTTCTCTCCGCGAATTTGGCTCTGCGTCAGATACCTTTTCTGCCCTCACAACAAGCTTCGCCTTACCAACAACAGGGACACAGACTTCCATGGAGACAACCACAATGCGCAATGGCAAAACCGCCTCGTTTTCGTTTGTCCTGGCTCTGGCTTTTCTAGTCAACACTTGCAGCAGCGCTCGCGCTTACCAAGTCGAGACAGCGCACGATCATCAGGCCGACATTGAACGAAACGTCAAAACAGACAAGCAGTTGTTTGCAGCAGCCAAAGGCGTATTAAATTTGAAAAAAATGGAAATCGCCAGTCGGATTGATGACCTTCAGATCCCGGCATACGTTTTCCAACCGTTGGTAACTCCAAAGAATAAAAAACTGCCAGCGCTCGTTTGGGTGTACGGTGGAATTCATGATCATTTTGGCGTCAACTATTTCCCTTTCATCAAAGAAGCCGTGGAAAAAGGATACGTCGTCATCGCTCCGGAATATCGCGGCGCCTCAGGTTATGGAAGCGACTACTACAACGCGATGGACTACGGCGGCTACGAAGTCAACGACATCCTGTCAGCAGCTGCCCACCTAAAAGAGAAAATGCCGATCGTGGATTCAAAGCGGGTAGGCGTGATTGGCTGGAGCCACGGCGGCTATATTTCGCTGCTATCGGTGATGCGAGAGAAAAACAGTTTCGCCTGTGCCGCCGCATTCGTCCCCGTCACCAATCTTGTATTTCGGTTGTCGTACAAGGGCCCTGAATACCAACGGGATTTCGTTGAGTCACCACGTATTGGAGGTTTGCCACACGAAAAGCGGAAAATTTACATCGACCGATCCCCGCTCTATCACGTTGATCAGCTGGCCATTCCTTTGCTGGTTCAGGTCGCCACAAACGATGACGATGTCGATTTCGTCGAGGCTGAGATGCTGGTCAACGCATTAAACGCAAAGAAACCTGACCTCTCGGAAGTGACTGTTTTCAAAGATCCAGCCGGAGGCCATTTCTTCAATCGACAAGTCGACCTGAAAACGCTGCAGCGAAAAGACACACCGACGCAAGTCGAATCATGGAGTCAAACGTGGCGTTTTCTTGACCAACACCTTGCGCCTCGATAAAGTCTGCTCGTTGAGTTGCGTTGTCCAAAGTTTTTAGCGGGTCGAAGTTATGTCGCTGTTGTATCTGAAGGAAGCCATAAAAAATGGCGACCGTGAAAAGCTGATTCGTTACGTTCAGCTTCATTTTGGCGACGGAGATGACAAGAAAGGACAGCACGAAATTGAGAAGAGCTGGATCGAAGCACTGAAGCTCCTGCTTGATTCACCTGACACCGATCGCGAGTTCATCTTTGACACGCTAAAATCGCACAGTCCCGAAACGCTCGCACATCTCTTTTTCCACCTGCATTTTTACTTTGCCCAACACAGCGGAGAATGGATCCACGATGGCAACCTCTAATCAATCACAGCTTCGCCCGGGACTTTGGGAAACCGTCAATGAGCGTTATCCGGGATCCATGATCACCAACGACGATGCCATTCCCTTGGCCGAATTGAAAAAGCCGCTCCCGGAATGTCGAATCTGCTTCGTAAGTACGTCAGGCGTGCAACCGAAAAACAGCCTGCCATTCGACACCGTCCATCCAGTTGGCGATTACACCTTTCGTCGCGTTCCTTCGAATTCACAGGTCGAGGACCTGGAGATTCACCAATTGAAGTATCCCACCTTTGGTGCCGCAGAAGACCTGAACGTGATCTTTCCAATCGAACGTTTGCGAGACCTGGTGCAGCAAGGAGAGATCGGCGGACTGTCGAAGAACTTCTTCACCTTCATCGGTTACAACATGGACCCGCAGCAGCTGGAACAGAAACTGGCTGAAGATATCGCCGACGCCGTCTGCGAGGAAGCGCCCGACATCGTGGTCGCAGCCCCTGCATGACCGATTTGTCATCAGTCGATCGCGTTGGTCCAACGCGCCATAGAATCCCGAGGCATTCCGACCGTATCTCCCTCCGTTGCGCGTGATGTCACCGAACATGCAAAGCCACCGCGTGCGATGTTTTTACCTTTCATGATGGGACATCTTTTTGGCGTGCCCCATCATGCCGAACTTCAGAAACGCGTTTTGCGGGAACTGTTGGAGATGGTCACAACCTGTACCCAAAGCGGTCACATCAAGACCTTGGACTACACCTGGGCACAAGCCCGAAAAGAAGGGAAAGCATTGCGCAGTTGATCAATGCGTGAATAAAAAAAACGCATGACGATCAATCGCCATGCGTTTCTTCCGTTTCACAACCTCGGGCAACGAGCCCACAAATTGTTTCTATTGAGCGTCGGGAATGAAGATCGGCTCACCACCGCTTACCCCGACTGGGACCTTCAGGTTTCGAATTAGAGCGAACCTGTTTTCAACGTCTTACCGAGTTGCCGCGAACATTTATTCAGAGTGTTAGATGAAAATCACCAAAGAGATCGGCTGTGAGAATTCTCGCAATCCAACTGGGTAGCCAACACCTGGATTGAACTTTGCTTCTGATGCACTCAAGGAGATATCGGATAAACTATTGCTTGATCGATGGCGGTTCAGTTGTTAAAGGAAGTGCAGGATGGAATATAGCAATCCATTGGGATTCGAAAGTCGAATGGTCAGCGATGCGGATCGCGAAGGTCAGCCAACTCGCGTCGTTGGCGGGACTCGTACTTTTGCAACAGATGCCAAAAACATCTGGGGTGCGGTGACTGATTCTGAACGCCTTGCTCGCTGGTTTCTTCCGATTACTGGTGATTTGAAACCCGGTGGACGTTATCAACTTGAAGGGAATGCCGGAGGCGAAATTACACGATGTGATCCTCATGAGATTCTGGAGGTCACATGGGAATTCTCGGGTAACGTGAGTTGGTTGACGGTGCGACTTGACCCCGATGGCGACGGCACTCGTATGACGCTGGAACACATCTCGGCGAAAGACGAATCCAGTGAGTCCCACTGGATCCAGTATGGACCCGGCGCAACAGGAGTTGGTTGGGACCTGGCAGTTTTGGGGCTCGGGCTATTCCTTGGCAGTGAAGATTTCGATCGCAAGGAAGCCGAAACATGGACTACTTCGGAGCCCGGCAAAGAGTTTATCCGCACCTGTGCGACGGCGTGGGGCGCAGCGCAAATTGCGTCCGGCGAAGATCCGGATATTGCCAGCGCGATGGCCCAGAAAACCGCTAACGCATACACCGGCGAGTAGCCCTGGAGTGCGCCAAGTTGCCAATTTCACCGCAGCGGACATGAATCCAGTCACAGTACCAAAGATCCTTTTGACAGGATTTACATGATGTCGCATGCAGTTTCGACCACGACCTCGCGAGCAACATCATGTTCATCCTGTTGATCCTGTCAAAATTAACGTGAGCTTTTCATTTCGGCACACTTAAAACGTTCTCACGCAAAGGCGCAAAGCACCTGAAATGAAAACAGAGCGTTGACCTTTTTATGCATCTGCTCACGGACGCGTTCCCCTGGAACGAATGGCTGAGTCGTTCGCCGAACTGGGTCAACAACAGTGTCTAGTTCTGCGAAACGTTTTCGATAACCACAGACTCCAGAAATTTTCGCGATTCTTCACTGCCCACGAAGTCGCCGGCACCCATCGAGACGACATGAACCCATCGTTTGCCAATGAGATACATTCGCGATTTCGCGACGCCACTTCTTGCCGGGATGTCAAAGTCGATTTCTGTCCCAACGATTCCATCCAGCTTCAACTCAACTTCACGACGTGCGGATAATTCTCCGCCAATCGTCTTCTGGAAAGCATCGACCACCTTGTCCAGTGACAAATCCTGTTCCGGAAAATCCTGAATGGCGATCATCATGACACCATTGGAGCGTCCAAGCTGAAACAGGTGCTGTTCTTCCGACGGCTTCTTGCCGACGCCAAAAACCTGCTTTGGTGCAGAAGGAAACTGCACGCTAACTTTAATCCCATCGTGGGTTGTCGTCACGCTACCGTCTGTCGCCCCATTTTCTGGCGCGGCCGAAAAAACATCCTCGAGATTTGCAAATATTTGTCGGTCAGGGCTAAGGATATCTTCAAAGTACCATCGTCCTTCTATCATTTGCAACGTGACGACATACACTTCGTCCTTCGATTCGGCAAACCAGACGTACGCCGCCGGGTTGTCCAGCACGCGATCTCCCTCTTTCGTCCTGAAGCGGACGCCGCGAATCTTTCCATCCCATTTATCAATGGCCTCCCAGCGCCAACCTTGAAACATGCGCTCGTTTTGCGGATGGTCATTTCCAAGTTCTGCCATTTTCAAAACCTGCTGCTGGTTTGCAGGAGGCAACGTCATGGCGAGCGCTTTCAAATCTTTGGATTTCCAGGTTTTCAAAACCGTTTTCGCAATCGCGATCATTTCCATACGAACAAGGGCTTGCAGCGCGGTTTCATTATCGCCGGGCTCGACACCCGTTTCGATTCGCTTGACCCCTCGCAAGAGCATTCTCTCTGCCTTGTCCGTCGCTTTCACCACGCTTGCGTCATCGCCTTCGAGGACAAGTTGGCCCGCGACAAACTTTGGCACCAGTGATACTTCCACTTCTGGCGCCCCTTTGACGTCATACGAAGTCATGACAAAACTTCCGCCCCTGGTCCCATAACGACCCTTTGTCACTTGAATTCCCGATTGACCTTTCTGCTTGCTCACCGCCTCGAAGCGTCCGCCAGGAAACAGGTGTAGTGTGCCGCCGCCCATATCTGTCGTGAAGCGAAGGTCAGACACCTTCGGCATGTTGTTCGTTCCGTCCTGCGCGATCGCCGCGCCCTGCAGGTTGGTGATCGAAGTCAACAGGATAATGCACATGAGTGCCAGGTTGTTTTGTAAGTTCATTTTGAGATTCCACGAGAGTTGAAAATGTTTTTTAAAGCGTTGTTCAGGATCGAAGTCGCGAGCGAAAGCCTTCACGGTTTCTTGCGAGATCCCCTTCAAGCTTGTTACGAGTTTCAGTGCGCAACTTGTCCAGGTCGATCTTCAGATGCGAAGGAACGGTGATGGTTTGGGCCTGCGAGCCAGGTTGATTCAAACTTAGACGGTTTGCCTGTTCAATCGCCCCGACGATCCAGAAATGCTGGGGCACGGAATACGCAGCCAGTGTGTTGAACGGAATTTTGCAGTAACCGTTGTCTCCGAATCGCGGTCCCCAGCTATTCCTCACAATCCAGTACTGTCCCGGCTGGTCGTAGCCAACCAACACCATCGCATGACCACTTCCAGCATCAATGACTTGCGGACCAGGCTCCGGCATGGCACCAGTTGTTTCGGCAATGGAATAGAAGTTTGAAGGCAGGAAAGTGCCAAAAACTACGGGTATTTCATCCGCTACTGCCGCCATCGCTGCGGGCCCCAGCGGGGTGCGGGCATATTGAGCCGCCTGAAACTGGGTCGCATTGGCGTAGGCTTCCGGCGGAGGTTCAACAGAGCGATTCGAAATCCTGAATGGCCAAACTCGTTCTTCACAAACACCAAAAGCCATCACCGACGCCATGACGTGGTGAATCTGGCTGCCACAGTCAAGGTGTTGGGTGCTGGCCATCTTGCGTGCGTTGTAGTACGCGAACAGCCGCGACAGATCGATGTGCTGTCCATGGATGCGACGCTGGTGATACTCCAGCGCACCAACAATGGCATTTGCTGTACAGGAGTTTGTTTGTCCCTGATCTTCGACCGGTGAACAGTAGGATCGAAGGTCAACCCGTTCGGGAATTGTCGAACTGCCAGCTGTCGCGACAGGTGCTTCCACAAGATCGGTTTCGAAATGACAACCGTTGAGTGGACGTGAGTTTGAAATGGTCATTGCCTTATATTCACTCTTCTAAAGATTCAATACGCTGTGTCTGACTGTCAGAACTGCGTTCCTATTCAAGCCAGATTCGAACCCGAGCCCCACTCTCCAGCAGTATGCCAGGGGGCGGATCCTGACTTGCGACATAACCGTCGACCGTTCCGTAGTAGACAACGTAATAGCCTTGCCCGCCCAGCGTTTCCATAGCGTCTTCGAGGTCCATGTCGAGAACATTGGGCATGGAGCTTTCGACTGTTACCGTCGTGACAGGTAGATGTGATTGCGAGCCTGGAGAATCTTCTGAATCCACAAGAGCCAGTACTACGATGAGCGCAAAAATGAACATGCCCGAAAGCGCCATCACACCCAATCCAACGATAACACCTCCCACCCAATAGCCCGATTTCTTTTGTCTCGGAGTCGCTACGCTCGAATGTTCAAGCACATCCACGACCTCAACGACCGCCTGATTCATCACATTGGCTGGCGTCATTGCCCGTGGCGGCTCAGGAAGCCGATGTAGGTATTCTTCAGCGCTTTGAGGACGCTTTGCCCGATTGTTTGACACTCCCTGTTCGATGAGTGTATCGATAAACGGATGCACATCCGATCGACCACTCGATGGAGGTTGCCAGTGCCCTTGAGGCAATACGCCCACAAGAAGTTCGTAAAACATCACCGAAACCGAATAGAGATCTGCTTCCGGCCCGACAAGGTCGGCTTGAGTCCTCTGTTCGGGAGCCATGTAACCCTGAGTGCCGATGCGGCGATGTCCGGATCCCGAGTTTTCAACTGCCTGAGCGATTCCAAAGTCGAGAATCCTGACTTGAAGATTGTCTCCACTTCCACAGATCATTACGTTTTCAGGCTTTAGGTCACGGTGGATGACCCCTTTGGCGTGAGCCGCTTTGAGTCCAGTCAGAATCCGCCGGATAATTCGAATGGTTTCGAAGGCCGGTATTGTCTTTCGTGCCTTGGCCTGCTCGCGAATGAACGTTCGGAGCGACACCCCTTGGACTAGCTCCATTGTCACAAAGGGCTGACCATCTTGCTGACCAACTTCGTATACTGCAACCACGTTAGGATCACGAATTTCCCGAGCCGTAACGCCTTCCGTGACAAGCTGATCAAGATCCGACTGCGAGAACGCGCGACCGGGTCGAATAAGCTTCAGTGCAACTTTGCGACCAGTTGCTTTTTCATGTGCTCGATACACAACCCCCATGCCACCACGACCGATACAGCCTTCGATTGTGTAGCGTGAGGCGAATTCGTCTCCCGGTTCGAGCTCGTGGCTGGAAACTGGTTGAGCAACGTCGTCCGGGTTGAGAGTTGGCATGCCACCAATTGTTATCATTGGTGAAGACGTATCAGTGGCAGCAAATGTGCCAGTCTCAATTCCACATTCGGGACAGCAGGCCGCATCGTCAGGTCGAGATTCCTTGCATTTCTCACAGTATTTCATCCTTTTGCTCACTCAGACTCAGAGACTACGGCCGTCAATGCATAGAAACGCAAGTCAGCTGAATGATCGGACGAAAAAAGTTTGGAATCGTCGCTTACGCGCAGGTTATCGCACCAGAGCATTGATATAAACCGATCTGCTTCTTTTCTTCGGCTCCTCCGGAACGAACCCAGTCAAGTGTGCCTCTTCGGGGCAAAGTGTCAGAAAAGGTGTCAAAAATAAAATGCCCGCATGGATACCGTCAGATTCTGGCAACACCGACATGGGGCAAGGCAAATTGAGCGTTCAGTTTCAGCACATCAATCAGTTGTTGAATTGCGTCCCTTTTGTATCTCAGATTTTTCAAAATCGCCTGTCACAGAACTCTTTCAGATATGTATAGGTTTCAGTCGGTATCCAGTGAGCGGCAAGGCGCTAGCAACCAATTTTCTGAAGCAACGAATCGTCGACAAGCGTCGCTCACAAATACCCGGATCGTAGTTCGCAACCCGAAGGGGAGAATCTGAAATGGCAATTTTCGTGCACCTCATGAGGACTTTTGTCATGGTAATGCTGCTGGCGATGGTGTTCGTCGCGGTCACCGCGATTGCCCCTCGTGCGAACATATATTTGATACCGATCCTTGTGATTGGATTCGCATACTTTTCGGGCAAATGGCATGCCTATTGGGCTCCTGTTGCCGATGAAATGAGAACCCGGTCGTGGAACTCCAAAGAAGGGTCCGAAATGGAAACGGTTTTGGAGCTTGCCCATGTCCACACGGCGGTATTCGGAGGCGCGGACGCGATTCGCCAAACGGTCTGGCGGATTTCTGTCTACGATCGCACAAGGAAACGGCGCACAACCCGAATCATGATCGGCGATGATGCGAAATTTCTCGGTGAACCGGGTGGCTACTACTGGTTCTACATTGGGGATCGATTCTATTCCAAAGTAGCAGGATTGACTGCTTTCGATCGACAAACAGGAGCAATCAAATTCAACAGGCCAAAGAAAGAAGGATTTCTGACTGGTACGACATCCAAAACACATATCATCAAAATGGACATCGAAGAAACAAAAGACGTGCCAGTTGATCTGAAAGAACTTGCTAAATTGATCGATGATGAACCGACCGTCGCGCAGGCAGGGAAATGACAGACGTCATCGCTCATCACCAACTGGTTGGACTCGAAGCGCCAGTTGGTGCTGCACACTTTTCCCCAGCATCGCCCATAGCGCAGCGACTCGCCTAACGACGGCTTTGCAGC
>CAYUNP010000047.1:0-30591 GCA_964446085.1 uncultured Pirellulaceae bacterium | reverse complement strand
GGCCGATCGGGTTGTATGCCAACAATGTTTTGGTGCAGAACAACCGTTTTCTCCGTAATGGTTTTAGTAGCCGCTACTTCGAACAGGATTACCTGGCTGGTGTCGTCGCATTCAACATGGATCGCCTGGGTCATCAGTTTGTCGAGCGTGCCGAATATGGGCTTTCTCGAATCGAGATTAGCGACAACATTTTTCGAGGATGGGGCAAGACAGCAATCGCGGCTCGGAACGTTTCGAATTTGACGATTGAAAATAACCAGATCTTCAGTCCACTGGCCTTTCCGAACTCCGCCGATTCGAACCAGTGGTTTGGGGTGGATCTCCAGTTCAATCGCGATGTTGAACTGCTTGAGAACAAACTGTTTTCAGGAGTCGAAATGTTGCGGGATGTATCGAACGTCTGAGTTTTTCGTGAAACTTCGTGGCGTTCTTGAGATCACTCTCGATAGCGAGCCGTAGTATCTTGCGCGATAGCAAATCAAGTCGTGAAAGGGACGCTGGACCAGTGCCTCTTTTTATCCTGCTTATCCCAACGCTGCCCATCCAAACACCAATGTGTGATAAATGAAGACAACCGTCAGCCCATGGAAACCACACTTCAAAAACCAATTCCGCAAATAGGGCTTCGCGTCGAAGACGAACAACTGCACCATTAACCGGATTCCCCAGAAGATAGCGATGTATGCACAGAATGCTCGCGCTAACGGCGACCCGCTGGCCAACTCGTGGCGAAAGAAAATTATGATCACTGCAAACGCGCTGATGTTTAACACAATGTAGCCGCCCGCAGTCATCACCCAGTGCCGCATCAGCGGACTCAGTTTCGGTAGCTCTTCCTTGAAGTTCATCTCTTTTGGAACCAACGCCGATCCGATCAACGTCAGCGCGTGTAAGATTCCTCCCACAAAAATCAAAATTTCAAGCATCACGTCTCTCTGTTAAAGACCTGTCAAGCCGTTTATTGCATCCATCAATGGCAAAATGACATTCAACACAAACGGACGATGAAACAAAAACATCACCGGCCCGACAACCCACAGCACAGTCCAACAATGGCCGGTCCATTGTCTTGTGAAATCAACGCCGCGCTTTTGTAGTAATCGCTCGACAACGACACCGATCGCTTGCAGCAAAAAGTAGAGACTTGGCCAGCCATAGCCGCCCCGCGCTGGCACGGAGATGGCCAAATCGTGGATGACTCCTGAAAAAAGGAATCCTGCCAACACCGCGACGGTGCCTCCCAGTCGCCTAACCAGCGGCGAAAAGACAGTGACGTGTGCGTAGTCACGGAAAGCGAGGTTCCAGCGTTTGCCCCAGAATTCAGATACCGTTGTCGCCAACAGCGGCGAATTCATGATGGGGACCACCGGACGCCCTGTTGCGTTCCAGATAACGGCCGTCAGGTGAATCACTCCACAGTGAAGCAGCAACACGATTCCAGCCATCCCAATCCACCCCGCCAACAGCGGATACGGTGTTCGAAATATTGGAGCGATCAAACATATCAGCGCTGCACCAAGCAACATTTTCACAACCGCCTGCGTCAATGCGTGTCGGTCCATGGATTGCTTGGCCGTCATGTTCGCCTGCTGTGAATCAGCAAGAAAGAAATCCCCTGGATTCAATCCCGCCCAGCCAAACATCCACGCAGCCGTCTGCACGCCGGTTATGCGATCGGGTTCGCGCTGATGGAATATCATTAACGTATGCGCTTTTATGAAAACAAACATCGTCAGCGCGATACAAACCATCACATAGGGCGGCGATAGCGGTACAAAACTCCACAGAGCAGTTAGCGGTAACAACAGAACAAGCGCTCGGATGGTCATTGGTAGTGGTCGACAGGAAAACGGAGCCCGTGTTTAATCTACCGCAATTTATTGATCGGAATAACTTCGTTTCTGTTTGCGGCCGTCGATCACTCGGCTCACGCTTCGCCATCGTGTGCTGCTCAAACTCGGCGCGCAGTTTTCCGACTAAAGCTCAATACTGTTCAATCGAGATTTAGATCTTCCTGTTTTGGTGAGCGACAAGGCACTAGCCGTCGGTTCGTTGCGTCAGGTACCGGCGGCTAGCGCCTTGCCGCTCACTGGATTGGACAGTATTGGGCTAAAGCTGCTACTACAAACACGTACGATCTGTTACCAGGTCAGCGTTGAGTTGCTGGTTCCGAATTTGTCGGTCTCGATTCCGATTTTCTGCAACATCGTGAGATACAGATTGCTGAGCGGAATGTTGTTCTCGGCATCATGTTGTACGAACTGGCCGTGATTGAAGTCACCTCCTGCTGCGATGATCGGCAAGTTGCGCCAGTCATGAGCGTTCGCGTTTCCAAGATTGCTTCCGAAGACGATCATCGTGTTGTCGAGCAAGGAAGTTCCCGATTCTTTCTTTTCTGAAAGCCCCGATAGCAGGCCACCAAAGGACTTCATCAATTCGGTTTCGATTCGCATCAGTTGCGCAATTTTCTTTTCGTCCTGGCCGTGATGGGACAGGTTGTGGTGATCGTCTTTGACGCCTTCAACAACTGGAACATCGCTGCGACCGTGAAGTGTGACCGTGATGACGCGTGACGAATCCGATTGGACGATTAACGGCAAAAGTTGCATCAACAGATTGGTGCGACCAATCAGATCATTGTCTTTGGCCACATCAGGGGGTAGCTCAACGCTGGTTTTCGGTTTGGGGCGATCAACCCAGGTGTTGGCCTCCCCAAGATTCTTCTCGGCTTCACGAATCGAATTGAAATACTCGTCCAGTCGTTCCTGGTCATTGGCGGAAACTTTTTTCCTGATCCGTTTGGCTTGCCCACCTACCAGATCCAGAATGCTTCGTCCTTCACCCAGATACTTCTTTTGTTTTTTGATTTCGTAGTCCTTGCCTTGCAAGAACAGGTCAGAGAAAACTTTCGAGGGACGATGTTCGGCGGGCACCATGACGCCGCTGCGGTTGTAGGACTGGCTGCTGCCGCCATCGCTGCTAAGTGTTATCGAAGGGAATCGTGTCACGTAGCCCAACTTTTCAGCAGCAAGTTGATCAAGCGAAATCGAATTCTGGAATCCTGCCAAACCTGGATTTTCGGCTGCCGTTAGCCAGGTCATTTGAGATGAATGCCCATCCTTGCCGGCTTGATTCGGATGCGACAATCCTGCGAAGAGAGTGAACTTGTCACGGTGATCGGCCAGATGTTCCAGGTACGGCGACAGTTTATAGTCCTTTCCTGCTTTCTGCGGAAACAGAGACGGGCTGTGCAGCCCCAGCGTCGTGCAGATCGTGATCAGGCGTTTGGGTGGTGTCGCGGCCATCGCAGCCAGAGCCCGAGTCGGCGCAAGGGCTTCCATGGCAGGCAGGGCGATTGCGACGCCCGTGGCTCTGAGGAAAGACCGACGATCAAGTGGAAGTTTCATGGTTCGATTCACTTATGCCGAAACAGGTTTGACTGGACGATCGCGTGGATCAGAGACCGAACTCCGAAGTCGTCTTCTTCGCATTGATCCAGAATCGCGTCGACTTTTTCCCGATCGGCGAACTGAATTTTTGCTCCCGTTGAATAAACAACGAGCTGCTGAACCAGATTTTTTGCGAGCTGGCGCTTCTTTCTGGAGAGTGCTTTTTTGTAAGAGCCAATGCCGGAAAACGAAACGCCGTCGGGAGTCTCGCCGGAAGGATCGACGGGCAAGTTCAGTTTGTATTCCCAGATGTTGCGTCCGTACAGTTTTTCTTTGGGAGCATCGCCATGTTCGAGTGAGCGATACTTTTTTCTGAACCCTCCGATCACGTCAAAGCTCTCCATCGCAAATCCTGGTGGATCAATGTTCCTGTGACAGCTGTTGCAGATCGTCGAGTTGCGATGGGCTGCGAGCTCTTCCCGAATGGTGGTCGTGCCGCGCGTATCGGGCTCAATCGATCCGATCGTTGGTGGCGGTGGTGGTGAGGGAGTGCCAAGCAGACTGGTCAAGACCCAGTTGCCACGGCGTACAGGCGATGTGGTTGTGCCGTTGGCCGTCGTTTTCAAAATGGCGGCTTGCGTTAAAAACCCGCCGCGAACCGTTCCTCCTGTTTTCACGCGACGGATCTGTTGCCCGTCAATATTTTTGATGCCGTAGTGATCCGCAAGGCGACGGTTGATCATCACGAAGTCGGAATCGACGAGATTGGAAACGCCAAGATCATCTGCAATCAACACCGAGAAAAAAGCTTCGCTCTCCTCGAGCATGGCGGATCTCAAAATCGGATCGAATTCAGGATACAGACGCTTGTCCGGTGTGGTGGCGTCAATTCTACGCAGTTCCAGCCATTGGCCAACGAAGTCCGATACGAAGCGATTGGAACGAGGATCGTCCAGCATGCGATTTACCTGCTTTCGCAGCACCTGGTCGTCCGTCAGATTTCCGGCGTTGGCAATTTTTAGCAGTTCGGAATCGGGAATGCTTTTCCAGAAAAAATAGGACAGTCGACTGGCCAATGAAAAATCATCAAGTTCGCCGGGGTCTCCCGAGTGAAACAGAAAGTGCGGCGAGCAAAGAACGGTTCGCATTGCCAGTCGAGCAGCATCTTCAAAGGGAGCGCCGGCATCCATCGCCTGTTTTGCGATTCGATAAAACTGTTTTTCTTCGCCGTTCTTGAGTGGTCGACGAAACGCCCGTTCTGCCAGTTTTCGAAGGCTTTTTCCAACGGCGGCGAACTGATCATTTTTTGGCGGTGCGATATCGAATTGAATATGGCGATTGTTTCGCCAGGCAAGATGTTCACGTTTGGTAAACTCAAAACCCGGAAGTAAATTTGTGGCACTTTGGGGTGGCCACGAGTTGTGCAGCGGGCCTTCGAGAGAAACCCACTTAAGCTTCAGTCCTGCTCCTTCGTACTTTTCAGCACCAACGTTCCAGATGTTGGCGTTGTCTTTGGGCTGCACCAAACCAAATACCTGCGGAAAGATGTACTCGCCCCGTCTCAGAATCGGTTCGAAGTCCACTTCCAGTGTTTCATCAGGAACAACATCCCAATAGTCCAGCAGACGCGATTGTCCCCGCGAGTAGTTGCCGGCAAACAACGCGAGAATGACTGGCGTTTCACTGCGAAAGGTCTCTGCTTCAGCCCGAATCCGAAATGTTCCTGAATGCTCCATGCCGGATTTTTTTAAACTGTACAACCAGGTAGAGGACGATTCAAAAATGACGATCCCGTCATCCTCTTTGCCCAGAATGATGTGGTTGTCGTCGTGCTTTTTCTTGAAGTGGTCTTTTACCGTTTCGAGTTCCAGCATCTCGAAGCGAAGTGGTTTGTCGTCCGGTTTGACGCCCAGGTTGATGGCTGAATCGATTGCAGCATCGGCGGCTTTGAGCCACGCCTGCGCGTGCAGTTGAGAAATGCCCTGATTTTCAGCAATGGTATCAAAGCCAGATTCGTTTTCTTCGGGAAGAAGTCTGGCCAGTTCGGTTTTTATCCCGAGCAGATCGTGCAGAGAATATTCGTATTCGGTTCGGGTCAGGCGACGAATGGTTGAGCGACCATTCTTCTTTTGTTCATTGACGTTCTGCTTTGTTAAGGCACCCTTGATTTGGGACAGCGCTTTTTTACGGATCGCATTGTCAGGGCGATCTTCGTCAACCGGTGGCATTTCGCCAGAAGAGACTCGGTCGTAAATCCGTTCCCAGGTCAAAAACGTTTTCTCGTCCTTGAGATCAAACGTTAGCGCATCAAGGTCGAGTGCTGTGTCGGTCGATTCGTCGTGGCAATGAATGCACGATTCCTTGATCAGTGCTTTGACTTGAGCGCACGCCGCGCTCGAGAAAAGCGAAGCGATTGCCATCGAGAGCAGAAATCTTTTGACCACAGAAGTCTTTGCGGCTAGTGCTGGAGAACGAGTGAACGAATCTCCAAATTATAGCACGCCGGGCAAAACATCCGAAAATGTGCCACTTACTTTTTCAGCTGGTGCTTGCCGTTGTCGAACACTTTGTGGCATTTGTTGCAGCTTTCGATCATTACGCCGTAATTCTTTTTGGCTGCTTCGAAATCTCCGACAGATTTGTAGAGCTTTTTGCCTGCCTGGTAAACGGCGAGCGAAATTTCACGCCACTCTTTTTCCTGATCTTCGGTCGATCCTTTGGGGACGCGATCCGCAACCAGAGCGCTGGTTTCAGCCAAAATCAAGGCGTGTGACTTGATCTGTTTCCAACCCTTGCGGTCAGCTGGTGCTTCTCCTGCAAATGATTTTTTCAGAGCACGGTAACTTGGTTGAGAGATGTATTCCATGAAGTGATGCATGTTGTCGATCGGCTCAAATGTGGCCTCTTCGTCGGCATCAGCTTTGGCCATCTTCATTTCCGCTTTTTCAGATTCCGACTTTTCCTGCGGATCCTGCGGAGAGACGAAAGCCAAAGCGGCGCCAATGATCAAGCAACTCAGTGCAGAGAATGTTGGAATCGATTTCATTTGGGAGCTTTCGTAATGTTTGATAATCTTCGGGTCGTTTTGACAACTGCAGAGTCTCGCTGCAGTATTGGATGAAAGCACTGCGGCGAGACGCCCTGCCACGATTTAATGCGCTACAGCATCTCTCGTTCGACCCACTTGGTGTCGATTGTACCGTTTGCGAAAGCGTCGGTGAGCAAAACTTTTTTCAAAAATCCGGCCGTCGTGTGAATTCCTTTTACACGTAGCTCATCAAGTGCACGCGCCATGCAAGCGATCGCCTCTTCGCGAGTCGGTTGATGGACGATCAGCTTTCCGATCATTGAATCGTAGTGCGGTGGTACGCGGTAACCGGGATGGACATGTGAGTCCCAGCGAACGCCCAGGCCACCCGGAATGTGAATCTGTTCCATCAAGCCCGGTGAAGGCATGAAGTTTTTATCCGGGTTCTCTGCGTTGATGCGGCATTCGATCGCGGCGCCGTTGCAGGGAATGTCGTCTTGTGTGAAGGCAAGTTTTTCACCAGCGGAAACGCGAATCTGCTGCTGGATCAAATCGATGCCCGTAACCATCTCCGAAACGCAGTGCTCGACCTGAATCCGGGCGTTCACTTCGATGAAGTAAAAGTTGTTGTCTTTGTCGACAATGAACTCGACCGTTCCAGCGTTGTGATAGTTTGCCGTTTTAACCATGCGAACCGCCGCCGCACAGATTGCTTCCCGAGCATCGGCTGGCAAGGTGCTCGACGGGCTTTCTTCGATCAGTTTCTGGTGGCGACGCTGAGTCGAGCAGTCGCGTTCCCAGAGGTGAACGACGTTGCCGTGCTGATCGGCAAGCACCTGAACTTCGATGTGGCGAGGTTTGTCGATGAACTTCTCAAGGTAGACTCCGGCATTGCCGAAGGCAGCTTCAGCCTCCTGAGCGGCTTGCTCGATGGCATGTTTGAGGTCGGCTTCGGTTTCCGCGATTCGCATCCCTTTTCCACCACCGCCAGCAGTGGCTTTGATGAGAATCGGATATCCGATTTCTTTGGCGTCTTTGATGGCATCGTTGGGATCGGTAATCAGACCGGCACTTCCGGGCACCACGGGGACGTCCGCTTTTCGCGCGAGTTCACGAGCCCGATTCTTGTCGCCCAACATTTCCATGGCTTCGGGAGTTGGGCCAATGAAGTCGAAATCACTGTCACGACAGACCTGATTGAATTCGGCGTTCTCGGCCAGAAAGCCGTAGCCCGGATGGATGGCTTCCGCTTCTCCGATTTCAGCGGCACTGATGATACGATCGAACTTGAGGTAGCTCTCGTTTGATTTCACGCCACCAATGCAAAATGCCTGATCCGCGAGCTCCAAATATTGAGAGCCACGATCGCCTTCACTGAAGACAGCGACGGTTTCGATGCCCATCTCTTTGCAGGCGCGAATCACACGCAATGCGATTTCACCACGGTTGGCGATGAGAATTTTCTTGTACATGAAAACTGAAGTCTTTCTGGATCAAATCCCAAAGCGAGAGAGAACGCAATCTGCCTGGTCTACGCTTGTACGGGCCATGTTCGGATAGGAATGCCTCGATAATCGTCTAACGGCAAGCCGTAGGCCACTGAGCCCTGTTTCTTCCTCGGGCACAATCACCTATGGCTTGCCGTCAAACGACTGACGTCCAGCCTTGGACAGTCGAATTACGGTTCGATGCGGAACAGCTTCATGCCGTGATCAATCGGATCCCCGTCTTTGACGAGAATTTCCTTGATCGTTCCCGATACGCCTGCAGGAACTTCGTTGAACAGTTTCATCGCTTCGATCAAGCAGACGATTGTGTCTTCGCTGACCTGGTCGCCGACTTTGACAAAGGAAGGCTTGTCTGGCTTCGGCTTTGAGTAGAACGTGCCGACAGCTTCGCTGAGAATGTAAACCGAATTGTCGGGAGCAGATGGTGCAGCTCCACCACCAGTCGATGGAGCAGCGGCAACGGGTGCGGCAGCAGGCGGGGCTGAATAAGTGACTGGAACACCGTCGGGTCCGCGGCGCAGTCGGATTCGCTGTTCAGCCTGCTTGAGGTCGACTTCATTGAGCTCATGCTCCTGCATCAGTGCGATCAATTCACGCAACCGACTGATATCGAAGATCGATGTTTCTTTATCTTTATCTTTGGCCATATTTTTCTCGAAGTCCATTGCAATTTTGCGAGCCATGCGTTGTATGAATTCTGTTCGACCTGCACAGCAAGTCGGCTTCGCATTCTACACAAAACGCCCTGTATTCTGAATTGGGGGATTGGTTTTTTGTGACCGATTGAGGCGTTGATTTTGGCAGCTTTTAGCGATGGCAATACCAAACGCAGTCACCTTCGGCTTGCCGTTAAACGAAGGTAGGCACCATTATCGTCTTTTGAGGCAAATTGAGGTCAGCATATTGATCGCAACACCGCAGGAATACAAGCCGGATAATTGGGATTTGTCGCTCAGTCTGACCCAGATTCCGGGCGTGCTGGTTGCGCGTCCAAGACAGCTTCAACTGCGGTAAAATCGGAAGTTCACGCTCTACAGCGTCAAAAAATCATCCGGCATCCGGTTAAGACGCTCGTAGCCATCGGAAGTGACGAGCACATCGTCCTCAAGTCGCACTCCTCCAATTCCTGGCAAATAGATTCCAGGCTCAATCGTGATCGCCATGCCGGCGGCAAGAGTGCCCTCGAACGCAGGCGAAATGAAAGGTGTTTCATGAATCTCCAGGCCAAAACCGTGCCCCAGTCCATGATTGAACTGTTCGCCATATCCCGCTTCCACGATCAGATTTCTGGCCGCTGAGTCGACTTGTCGCAGGTCGACTCCGTCGCCAATGGTTTCCATGGCGGCCTGTTTGGCGTCAGAGACGATCTTGTGTATTTCAACGATTTCCGTTGGAACATCACCGACTGCGACAACCCGACACAAGTCACTCGCATAGCCGTCAAACGATGTGCCCCAATCAACGAGCAATAATGAATGCTCCGAAATCAATGTTTCAGCCGGGTGGTAGTGCGGAAGTGCCGAAACCGGACCAGCGGCGACGATCGCATCGAATGAGAACCCGTTACCGCCGCGACTACGAATCTCCCGTTCCAGATGCCAACTGAATTCGAGCTCTGTCCAGGAAGAAGAAAACGAGGCCAACGTCGCAGTGAGGGCCTGTTCGTTAATCTCTACCGAACGCCGAATCAAATCAAGCTCCGTCGAATCCTTCACGGCTCGCAACTGTTCGACGATCCCGGACGAATCGAGAAGCTCGCCTCCGTTTTCCAGTTCCGCGGCAAGGTCGCGCCACAAAGCACGCGTCATGGAATCGGACTCGATAAGACACTGCTTTACTGAATGGTCTCTTACCGCATCGGCGACCAGTTTTAACATCGAAGAATCGACGGGGCGAATCAAGGCTGGCAGGTCGGGACATTCGGCCGCCACCTGTTCCACGTAGCGTCCGTCGGTGAGGACAATGCAAACGTTGTCATTGATCAACAGGAAAGCGTTGCTTCCAGTGAACCCGGTCAGGTAACGAACGTTGACGAGATTCGAAACCAGCATCGATGCTCCATCAAGCTGTTGGAGCAACCGTTGTCGTCGTTGCGAGTGATTGGAGTGACCATCCATTGAGACAGACATCTATTGCTGGTCAGTCTTCTTGGCGAACTGGGTCTCAATCTGCTCTTTCAGCAACCGTACTCGAATCAGGTTGCCGTGTTGTTGAGGACCATCCGCCTTGAGAAATTCAATTGCCTCGTCGTATTGATATTGAGCTTCGTACGCTCGGCCGCCGAGGTATTTCAATCCGGTTTCCCAGCGGTCTACGTCCTGTTCTCGCAACAACTTCGGAACCCAGTTGCATGTCGTTGACATACTGCCATTGTCGAAGTGAGACTGGCACATGAACAGCCCGGCGTCGCGTCGTACCAGACGCATTTGATACTGTCGCGAGGTAACTTCGCGTTCAAATTGAGCTTGCGTCTGCCCCTGAGCCGGATTCTTTCGAATGCCGATCATCCTTTGCAACTCAAAGTTGGTTGCCAGACCAGCGATCATTTCATCTTCGTACATCAACATCGCAAAGCTCTCGATCGCTTCACGCGATCGGCTTTCCCGTTCCCGTTCGAACTTCCCGCGAAGGAAACGGGAGCGAGCCGTGCGATAGTTCGAAAACTGCATCACGTAGCCTTCTTCGGGAAAATACCAGCGAATTTTATCGGCCAAGGCATCATCGGAAACCGCTTTGGGGATCGATTCGCCAATGACTTTGCGAAACCGTGCCGTCTGCAAACTGATGTCCCACGGTTTGTACTCAACGTTTTCAACTTTGGGCAATTTCGCAATCGTTTCGTCGGGTCGTAATTTGATGGTCAGACGCTGGTCTCCGACAAGTCCGCTTTCCAGGACCGCGATTCGCCGCGAAGCACTTTCCGGCGTCCAGTAAACCAGGCCAGTCAGTTTTCCAAGGTCGTCTTTGGTGACCCAGTATTTGGTGTCATCAGCCAACGATTCCTTGATCGTCAGATCAAGACTTGAAACAAGTGACGTGTCCGCCTGTACTTCAGCCAGCGTCGCTACCTTGCCGTTGGCACCCGGAAGCGGAAGTCCCAGACGGGTATCGAAGAGAAACCAGTCTTCACCAACCAGTGCACCAACGGCCCACGGTTTGACGTCTTCGCCGGTGCCGAACATCACGGTCGGAATATTGGCCTGATGGCACAACAACATGAAAAGCTTGGCTTTTTCGATATAGTCTCCACGTGCAAAAATCAGCAGATCCCATGGCGATCGTTTTGCACCGGGACTCGCCAGACCCGAAGCCGCCAGTGAATCAGCTTCCATGAGTCTTTGTTCTTCGATTTCTTCTTCGGTGTAAGTCGGCGCTTCGTCCAACTGAATGTTGCGCGTTACCCAGTCGAAGAGCTGGATCGAAAGTGACAACGTTTTGGCATCTTTGGGGTTCAGGCTGGGATGCAGTTTCGCAAAGACTGCGTCGACCGGGGCGTCTTCATCTTCATCCGGCTCGTAACTGTCGGCCATCAGGCGATAAAGCTCATACTGTCTGAGATACGGATTTTCCTCAACACGAGTCTTGATCATGTCCAGCCACACCGTCGCCTGAAGGTACCGGGAATCAGAAGCCAGGAAACTGGATTCGCCTATCCGCGAGATTGCAGGCATGTCTTCGTATGGTTCCAACATGTCAGAAAGCGATTCATCTTTTTTCCAGCCATCGTTTGCGAACAACTCATCTGAATAGCTGGCCCAGCGGTTGAGGCCCAGCGAAACCTTGTTGTTAAATTCAGTTTGGTCAAACTGGTTTTCACTGAAAACGAAATCCATCGTTCGCGAAAGGTCATCGACACGGGTTTGCGAAGCGGTCGACTGAAGCACTTTCAACATCGGGTCTTCTGGCCGCTCACAGCCGGCGACGGAAAACAGAAGTGCTGCGGACAAAATGGAAAAGGTGAGAACGTGACGCATGTTATTGTTTCAAGTTGGAAGCTGTAAATTTCGTTTCGATCAGGTTCGGACGCATTGTGCGATTTGCTTCAGCGACGCGAGCAATGATTCCAGTTCGTCAAGCGGAACCATGTTGGCACCGTCACTCGGTGACTCATCGGGACGAGGGTGTGTCTCGATGAATACGGCGTCACAACCACAGGCCACTGCGGCTCGTGCAAGATGTGGAACCATCTCACGTTCACCACTGGTGACACCGCCGGCGGCACTTGGCTGCTGAACACTGTGCGTTGCGTCAAACACAACCGGAGCATCCAGCGACTTCATCTGCACTATCGATCGCATGTCATTGACCAGTCGACCGTAACCAAAAAAAGTACCACGTTCGGTTAGCATCATTTGCTGACAACCGGCATCTACCAGTTTACCAACAACATGAGCCATATCCCATGGCGCCATAAACTGCCCTTTTTTAACGTTAACCGGCTTTCCTGTTTTCGCGGCAGCAACCAGGAGGTCCGTTTGCCGTGCCAGGAAGGCCGGGATTTGCAACAGGTCGCAGGTCTGAGCAACGATTTCGGCCTGTTCCGGAAGATGAATATCCGTGGTTACCGGAACGCCAAATTTGTCACCGATGCGACCAAGGATTTCCATGCCCTGGGACAGGCCTACTCCTCGGTACGAATCAATTCGTGTTCGGTTCGCTTTATCGAAAGAAGCTTTGAAAATCAGTGGAAGTTCCAGCTTTTTACAGATCGGAACGAGTGTTTCAGCGATCTCAAGGACGGTTTCTTCCCGATCGATGACGCAGGGCCCGGCAATCACGCCCAACGGATTTCCGCTGCCGATTCGGATGGGAGACCCGTCTCCGGGAGTCGCTATTTCTATCGGATTTTGTGGCTTGGAAGTCATCCCATTATTGTGACCGAAGTGGCTTCATTGGGGAACGGGGTGAAGCTCAACCTTCGGGCAGCAAGACCTTGAGCGCACCGGGACAGACTTCGATTTCCAGCGGCAGGACACCTCCTGGATCGCCGTCGAGTTCATAGTGGACTGGATCGTCACCGTCGGCTTCGATCCGCATCGATTCAAACTGGGCAAAGCTGGTCGCGGCAAGGCGTTGATGACTGCGAACGAAGGTGCTCAACAGATACCAGATGCCGCGGATGATGCCACCGTCGCGGAAGGTGCAAACGTCAAGCTTCCCGTCGGAGTCATCGGCATCGGGTGTGATCCGCAAATTGATCGCGTAGCGCGGAATGTTAAAGACAAACGCCCAACGGACAGGATTGGTGACGGGTTTGCCATCGATGATGAAATTCAGTGCCGGAAACCGGTAACTTCTGATCGTTTGAAAGATCGGTTTGAGCCACGAAAAGTAATTGATGTGTCCCGTGCGGATTTCATCCAGTCGCTTCACAACCGCAGCGTCGAATCCACAACTGGCGACGACCAGGAAGAGTTTTCCATTGGCTCGTCCGGCGTCGATTCGGGCAACGTTTCCCGATTTGATCAACTTGATGAAAAAGTCTTCGTTCGCCTTGAGCCCCAAATGCCTGCCCAGAAGATTTTCCGTTCCCAGCGGCAGGATTGCAAAGGGAGTCTCGCGCGGTAACAGGTTGGCCAGCAGTGAAACTGTTCCGTCACCGCCTGCTGATACGACGGCTCGTAGCGAACCGGCTTCGAGATGTTTCTTTGTGGCTGCTTCGACTTCCACGAGATCCGTCAGCGAAATCGTGTCGTAGCCTTCTTGCTCGAGTCGTTTTGCAATCGATTCGCACAGTACTCTCCTGTCCGACGCACCCGAATTCGGGTTTATGGCAAAGATGACGGACTTGGCTGATGGGGCAGTCGTTGAATTCATCTTCTGTGTCGTCATACGCCGATATTAACACGATTTTGGATGACTTGCGACAATCACAAAATGTGGCTGCGGCGTCTCGCACGTCTCCTCGCAGTGTTGAAAGAAATGCGTGCTAGACGCTACCGCCGCTAACTCCCATGAAATTCGGCACTGTTTCAGGTTGCCGCAATTGTTAATTTGCGCGTGTCCTAAATCGCAACATCTTTGTGCACCAGCATTTCCCTGACCCCGTTTTTTACGGTGTTTTCCAACTGTGCGAGATTGGCACGGCGGTTGCTTTAATGGCAGTATCGGCCCGTGAAGCACAGGACTTTGTTCGCTCACCACCTTGCCCCTTGGTGATCTAACGTCAAATGGTTTGACATCCTGTCCCTTCCGGGCTTTTTTTATGCGCTCGACGCGGCCTCGAAACGAATGCCTGGTCCGCACACCCATTTCGATCGCTTATGGCTGGCCGCGATCCCGTGCCTGAGGCCTTGTCCGATCGTCGCGTGGTGTCCTGTGATACATCGTCTGCCTGTCTGCAATGGTTCTTGACGCTGATGACACTAGGGAGACTGAGTAGCGATCTGTCGAAACAAAAGCCTGATTGGGTTTTCAAATCAGTTACCGACCGTAGTACTTCAAGCATGCACTACGCCACTGATACAGATTGTGAAAGGGATGAATGATTTTGTATTCAACTTTAATTCAGTCACAGGGCTCCCCACAGATGTTCAGAAAATCCAATGCTGTCAAACAAAATCAGAAACACATGTTGCAGGTCGAGGCGCTCGAAGCCCGCGCCATGTTGTCGGCCGTATCGGTTTTCGCCGCTGGTGATTTGGGCGGTGAACAGTTTGCATTGCAGATCGACGGAGCAACCGTCCAGGAATTCACTGTAAGCCAGGACTTTGCGACTTTTGAATTTCAGTCCGATCAGCCGATTTCTGCAGACCAGATCAGCATCGAGTTTCTGAATGACCAGTTTGATCCAGCCAACGGTATCGATTCGAACCTCATCGTTGACGCGATTGAGATCGACGGAGTCCGATTCGAGACCGAAGACCCAAGCGTTTTCTCAACCGGTACCTTTACCGATGCCGATGGTATCGTTGACGGTTTTGGTCGTGGTGAAACGCTGCACACCAACGGCTTTTTTCAGTTTGCTGACACGTCTTCAACTGCGATTGAAATCAGCGCCCGTGGTGATGTTGGAAACGAACTGTTCAATGTCAATGTAGCTGGTGAAACCGTTGGGACGTTTACTGCTTCGACGGATCAGCAGAGCTTTTTCGTAACCGCTGCTGGATCAACGACTCCCGGAGACGTTCAGATTGAGTTCCTGAACGACCAGTTCGATCCTTCAATCGGGCTGGATTCGAATCTGACAGTTGACTTCATTCGAGTCGATGGCGAGACGCTGCAAACAGAAGATAGCACCGTGTTCTCAACGGGAACTTTTCTTGACGCCGACGGCATCGTTGACGGATTCGGTCGAGGAGAGACGCTCAACGCCAATGGATTCTTGCAATTCACTGATCCGCTGGAAGTTTCTCTCGATGGCGATCGTACGATCGCGGTAGATGGCGACGGATTTCAAGCCGTCAACCAGGATTCGGTCTCCGATCCTGATGGCGTCGGTGCGGGAGTAGCACTTGTTTTTGATGACGCCAGTGGTGATCTGGATCTGATCAACGAAGCTTCGATTGATGGTCTTGGCCAGGCGGGAGCGACAACGGTCGAAGCCGGCGACGGAGTTCGACTGGCTGGGCCGGGTGAATTCGAGGGCACGATTGTTAACACGGGCTCAATCACCTCTGAAAGTACACAGGGTCCGACATCCGGTTTTCGCGCCGTCAACGGCCTGGATTTCCAGGGGCAATTGATCAACACCAACACCGGGTCAATCACTGGTGCCAATAACGGTGTCTATTTTGGAACCGGTGATAACAGCGGATCGTTTATCAATGAAGGTCTGGTTTCTTCCGACAGTCGGGCGGTCAACATTGATGGTGACGGTTTGCAAGTTGTCAACGATGGAGCCATCCTCGGAACTGGTGATCAGAGAAATGGCACGGTCTATTCCGACAATACAGCCAGCAACTTTGAAATCGTCAATCTGGCAGGCGGCTTGATCGATGCAGGTACGGGCAACGATGGTGCTGGAGTTTCACTGTCTTTCAACAACGATGGAAGTAACGGCGAAGTGGCTCTGTTCAACAGCGGCGTGATCGCTGGACGCGGGCAGGCTGGTGCGGCCGCAGCCACGGCTGGTGATGGAATTCGCCTCGAAGGTGCTCGAACGGCAGACGGTATCCCGCCAGGATTGTTCGAAGGTTCAATTGTTAACTCCGGTGTGATTTCCTCTGACAGTGCTCAGGGAACAGCGGGTGGTTTTCGAGCCGTCAACGGCCTCAGTTTCCAGGGCGAATTGGTGAATTCGGCTGACGGTGTTATCTCCGGTGTCCAGAATGGTGTTTATTTTGGAACTGGCGATCACACGGACGGACTTTTCGTCAACGATGGCACGGTTACTTCTGACAGCCGGGCAGTCAATATCGATGGCGATGGTCTACAGTTCGTTAACGCAGGTGCGATTCTTGGAACTGGAACCCAGCGTAACGGAACCGTCTATGCCGATGGAACTGCTGATAACTTTGAGATCATCAACCTTGAAAGTGGCTTGATCGACGCTGGTAGTGGCAATGATGGCTCGGGAATTGCGATTGAGACCGGTAGCGAAATCGGCGACCAGGTTGATGGCGTGGTCGTCAACAACGGTATCGTTCGCGGTCAGGGAACGGGTGATTCGGCCAACCAAATCGGGCACGGGCTTCGCTTCATCGGTGGAGCTGGTACTGACGGGACTGCTGTCTTCACTGGCGACGTGATCAACAATGGAGAGATCGTTGCTTCAGCTGACAACGAATTGGCCGCAGGGATCAGTATCGAAAACGTTGGTCTCAGCGAAACGATCGTCAACTCGGGCGTGATCACCGCATCCGTCGTCGCGATCGACGCTTCTTCAGCAACCAGCAGCATCAACGTGTTCAACGATGGTGCGATCAACGGAGACGTTTTGCTTGGAGCTTCCAACGACGTCTTCACGGTTAATGCCGGAAGTAGTTTTGACGGTGCACTTGATGGTGGTCAAGGATTTGACGTGCTCAATGTCAACTTCGATAGCTTCGAAGCTGGACGGGAATTTGTCAGCAGTATCGACATCAGCGGCATCGAACGCATCAACATTTCCGGTCAACAATTTGTGTAGTCCAATTGAAGGCTTGAAAAAAGGGTTGTTTTTTCTCCCTCTGCTTCTTGATTGAAGTAGAGGGATTTTTTTTGGAACCAACGCGCAGCTTTTGGACGCGCGGTGTTCGTATTATTGGCTTTAGCCAGTAATTAACCCAATCGACTCCGCCAGAAGGCGGTATTCCGAACAACAACTTCAAAAAACTGCAGCCAGATGCCGCAACCACAACCGCTTTGCGAACCTGGGGTCTATAGTTAGCCTTGTATAAACCAGTTGGATACAGATGTTTCGTCGCTGTCGAGCACAAAGGCCTTCTATATGTTGCAAAGAATTTTTTCCGTTGCGTTGATTATCGCGTTGACTGCTCCATTCTGCTGGTCGGCAGAACACGACGTAAAACTGGTCAAGGGAGACAATGGATGGAAGATGACTGTCGATGGTAAAGATTTCTACGTGAAAGGATTCACCTGGTCGCATTGTCCCGTCGGGATGAAGTACGACTATGACCTCTTCAGCGAGAGCGATGCAGACATCAAGGCTGCGTTGAAACGGGATATGGCCCTGATCCAAACAACGGGAGGCAACACGATTCGCGGAGTCGTCCCCAAGCCGTGGATGAAATATGTCCACGAAACTTACGGCATGCATTTCATCTCGAATGATCACTGCGGTCGATACGGGCTCGAGATCGATGGCAAGTTCGTGTCCAAGATCAATTATGCTGACCCGGCGGCCCGGGAAGTCATCAAACAGAATTGGCGGAAGATTGCCACTGAGTTTCGCGACGCACCAGGACTGATCGCTCATGCTTTGGGTAACGAGAACAATTATGGTCTCGAATGGGAGTCAGCCGAAATCGAAAACCTTCCTGAAGGTGAGCGACACAAGGCGAAAGCCCGCTATCTCTATTCGATGTTCAACGAAGTCGCCGTTGAGATCAAGAAAATCGATCCCAAACACCCGGTGGGCATCGTCAATGGAGATTTGCAGTACATAGATCTTATCGTCGAACTTTGTCCTGACATCGACTACCTTGCAGTCAACACTTATCGCGGAGGAAGTTATTCGGATCTGTTTGATGTCGTGGCGCAGAAACTTGGCAAGCCGGTGCTGCTAATGGAGACTGGCTGTGACGCCTACAACGCAGAGCAAAAGCGCGAGGACCAACTTTCTCAAGCTCGCATGATTCATAAAAACTGGGTCGATCTCTACCGGAATACAGCACGCAATGGCGGCGCTGGAAACTGCATTGGTGCGATGGTCTTTCAGTTGTCAGATGAGTGGTGGAAGAAGGGGCAGCAAGTGAATCTGGCCGTCCACGATACTGAGGGTAGCTGGCACCATAAATGGTACAAGTTCGATGCCGCTGCCGAAAAAAACATGAACGAAGAGTGGTTTGGCGTTTGTTCGATTCGCGAAGAAGCGATCGATGGAGCGCACCTTATTCAGCCTCGTATGGCTGCGTTTGCGCTGAGAGATCTCTGGCAACACGACCCGTACAAACTGGGCGAACAGAAAGTAAAGAGTTTGAAGTTGGACGAGGCGAAGATTGCTCAGGAATCAAACGCTGCTGCGAAACAGATTTCGAACCTGCTTCGCAAGGCAGAGCTTCCTTACCGCAAGCCAAAGAAACTCAAACTGCCAGCGATCGTTTACGGAGAAGGTGGAACCAGCGGCTTTTGGGCTGCTTCGGGGCTGATGCCTCCGCAGAATGCTTTAACAATCGACGCTCAATGCGCAACTCAGCCACATTCGGGCAAGACTTGCATGAAGATTAGCTACAACTCGGGAGGCGATTGGGCGGGTATCGTGTGGCAGAACCCGGAAAACGATTGGGATAACAACAGTCCCGGCGGATACGATCTCACCGGAGCCAAAACTCTTTCATTTTGGGCGCGCGGTGATGAAGGCGGAGAGAAGGTTAAAATCAGTATGGGAGGTCCTTTGACGGGAAAGTACCCCAACACTTCTTCGGCAGAGCTCGGTGAGATTGTGCTGACAACGAAATGGAAAGAACATCGCCTTTCGCTAGAGGGCAAAGACCTGCGACGGATCAAGAACCCCTTGACCCTGGTTGTCGCGGGCAATGGTTTTCCGTTTCGTTTTTACCTTGATGACGTCAGTTACCGGTAGCCGGCAATCAGAAGGATTGCCAGCCATCTGACGGTCTCCATCGTTTCAGGTGTCTACTTTTTTGCCTTGATCGTCGTTTTTGCTTTGGTCCTGGTCGTCGTTTTCGTCCTGGTGGTCTTCGCTTTGGCAGCAGGAACTTTTTCCAGCTTCAACGCGTTGATCAACTTCGATGCGTCTTTGACCGAAATGTGAAAGTCGTTGTATCGAACGACTCCCTTTTTATCGATGATGACGATCCACGGTGTGCCGCCAGAACGATACTGCCGCATGATATCGGGTGTGCCTTTTGTGCCCTCGCTCTGACCGAACGGAATTTTCAGGGAGTATTTTTTTGCCGTCGGCGCGAGCTTCGCGGCGGTGTTGGTTCTGTGTCCTTCAAAAGTTGTTTGAATGACGGCGAATGAAACCGCTTCATCCTCCTTATACTGAGTGTTGAGTTCTTTCAAAGTTGGAAAGCCCCGTGCATGGCAACCGGGACACCAGGACTGGAAAAAGTAGAGGTAAGTAACCTTCCCTTTGAAGTCAGTGACATCCAGTGATTTTTTGCCGTCGGGCAACTGGTGCCAGGAGGAAACTTTCCAGCTTGGCGCGGCCTTGCCAACGATGCCCAACTCCCGTTCCTGAGCCTCAGCGGACTGAACCGAAAACAGAATGCTGGTGAAAACCAGAGTGGCAATAACGGCAAATGATCTTTGGCGCATGGAAGTTCCTTCAGACTAAACAGGTTCGGTTTGAGTCTGGGACGAAATCAGGGCAGATTCCTTACCGGAATCAACCAATTTACTCGCTTCCATTAGTCGTTCGTATGCTTTGTGACAGCTAAATTCGTCCTACGCCCGTTTGGCGACCCAACAATCAGGTCCGGCAACGGTCTGGCTTGTGAAGCCGAACCAAAAAAGGCACTGAAGAAACAGGGAACCGTGAAAGTTCTCTGTGACTTCAATGCCTTTGATTGAGCATTCAGGCTGAACTGGATTCCCGACTCAGCGGGCGAACCATTTGGCTTACTTTTTCATTTCCTTTTCGCCTTCGGCCATGACTGACGGATCTTCAACGTGCAAGTTGTCGATCAGAAATCCAGCCACCTTGGTTGAAGCTGAACTGAATCCAACACGACCAATCACAGCGTTGCCCGCCGTGACTTCACTGTGCATGGCACAACCAGTAGTTTCAAGTTCACCGAAGAGAGAATTGTTCACCCAGATGACAACAGAATCCTTGTTGAGCGAAGCAGCTTCGCCGTTGTCGGGACGCTTGTAGGAAAGTGAATTTTCGTCGTTGTCATTCACCCAGATCTTGACGTTGAGTGGCTTGGCAGGATCGTACTCGTTACCAGTTACAAGGTTGTCGCCGACGCGGAGTTTAAGATGCTTTTGCTGATAGACTTCGAATCCGAAAGCTCGCTTGGCTTTTGAGTTCAGTGACAAAGTTCTTCCTTCGACCCATGGACCGACACCGAAAATGACGGCAGAAGTTTTGTCGCCCTTATTTGGATCGTTGTTGAGCAAATCAAACTCGGCATACATGGCTCCGAGCCCCGAGTTCCCCAGGTTGTATTCCATCGCGCCGCTCTGGGTGTCATCAGAATCATCGAAGTGAGCGACTTTTCCGCTGCCGACTTTTTCACCGCCATTGATTACGGTAACCATCTCTACGCGTTCCAACTCTGAAACCTCTGGAACTCTGTCGATGTCGTGGCTCTCGAACGTTTCGTGCAGATAAACCTTGCCGCTTGTTTTCGCTGCGTCTTTGGACTGTGATTGTGCGGCTGAATGCTGAGTTTGGAGAGTAATCGCCAGGGCGATTCCCAATACGATATTCGTTCTTGTGCCTGTGATGATCATCTGGTGGTCCTTTTCTGAGGGTTCCTGATTGAGGGTGAAAGATGAATTTTCGTTTACCAGTTTCACTTGGCAAGTCGCAAAACCATTGAAGCGATCGATTGGCTACAAAACGAGCCGTATCCTGGTGTCTGACCTTGCAATTGATCTGGAACAAATTCGCTGAAACCGCGTTCACGCGAATTGGACACATGAAACAGGGAGTTCACTTTGGCGTTCTTTCGGATCTACTACATCCTGGTGGCATTGCAGATTCGATGATCTTTCCGAATTGGTTGCGCGATTGTCACCTCTCGCTCTGCGAAAGTGGAGCCCGAACGTACATTCTCGGAGCCAAAGGCCACGATCGCGCCGTGCTTGTATGGGGGCAAGTCGCCTAACTCGAATGCTATCTCGCTCGACGCAGTTTCCTTCAACGCAGACGTTTTTGACGAGCGTGTTCAGCAAGTGAATCTGGGGGGACTGCTTTGACGAGCGAATTCTACACTTGGCCAGATTTGGCAGAGTTGGTCATTAACAGGCTATGCGTGAAATGCTGTCACAGATTGCTCTCACAACCTGTTCGTATTTCTGTTTTAAAAAATACTGAAATTCAAAATTTGTATTCTGCGTCTTTGCCGTTGAAAAAATCGGGGCAATGTCGTGTTTGCGTTGTCAATATTCAGTGCATGCATCGACTTTGCTCTTGGCTCAATACAGAAAACCTGATTCATCTCGCATTTGCATCCAATTGGGACTCTGAAAGTACCGATGAGTTGAAGGAAACCAATAACCTTTTTAAAGATGATTCCAAATGAATATGTTACAGAAGATCGGGGCTTTCTCAGCCGTAGCCCTATTGATTGTTTCGCTTGGTGGTTGCTGCGGGGGCAAATCGTGGTGTCCGTTTGGTTGCGGTGCTTCTGCGCCTGTTGCTGCAACATCGGTTGCTGCCGAAGGGTGTTCTTGCGCAGCCTGCTCTGAAGGAGCACATACTCAGGGTTTCCAGCCGGACGGGACTGTATCTGGTGGAAGCGGTACAACGAACTTCAGCCAACCAGTAGCTGGCGGAAGCGGCACGACGACATTTAGCCAACCAGTATCTGGCGGAAGCGGCACGACCAATTTCAGCCAACCAGCTGTATCTGGCGGAAGCGGTACCCGATTTCCACAACCAGCGACTCAGAGTTTCGGAGGGGGAAGCGGAACTTCTTCGCCCGTGTTCAACGGTGGCGGATCTGGAAGCCGATAGTTAGCGTCCGACTGTGTTCGAAACATGCCAGGCGTATCATCTTCCGCTGGGCAGATCAAATGAAACGAACCTGATCTCAATGTAGGTCAGGTTCGTTTTTTGTTTGACCCCTTCTTCGGTCGCCTTGCCAAACAGTCAACTCAAAGGAACTCGCTTTGTGCCAGCACAGCCGGTTCTGCACGCTCAGCGTCCGGTTTTTTTCAGTTGATCTTTGCAAAGCTGGCCAGAAAAATGTAGGATAACTGTCGCTGGCTTACGGCCGCTTGTTGAGAATCTAAGACAGGCTGTTGTTTGCGAGTAATCCGTGTCCTGATGCGACTTTTTCTGCCATCCGATCGTTGCCGATCAGTCAGGCCGTAAACGGTAGGCATTCTACATTCCACACAATCGGAATGTCGTTGTTTGTCCGTTGGTGTCATAACTGTCACCCGTTGCCGTATTTAGGATCGAATCGATCATTTTTAAACGACTCAATACTACGTACATTGTAGTGTTTGGGTGTTGAACTTTACTCAAACCTCGACGAGCACCTCATGAAAAACCTGATTGCAACATTCGCAGTATGCTGCCTTTTTGCAGCCCCCGCTTTTGGACAGATCGATACCAACTTTGTTGGCAGTCAGATCGGTCTGCAAGATTTCACACTCTCGGACCCCAATGATTCGGCGTTCACTGCGACATTCAGCAGTCCCGGTGAGATCGGCTTCTTTAACAATGGTTCTCTCTACGATGGTGGCAATCGTGCCTTCGTTGTTGGTGGTTCTCAGACGGCCGATATTATCTTCAGTTCACTGGCGGACGTCACGATCTCTGGCCGGGACACAGACGGACAGACCGCAGGTGGAGCCAGTCAGACTGTTCCAGGTGGAACCGTTCTTGGCCTTGCCGATGGCTCAGTAGAAGCATTCGATGCCAACAACAACTCAGTCGGCGTTTTCACCTTTGGTGAAGCTGGCTTTACCAGCAACACGTTTACCAGCCCAGTGCTTCGGCTTGAAGTTTCAAATGCCGGAGCTGAAGGGTCATTCGCACTGTTTGGTTCAATCGTCGCCTCGGCTTCGGCAGTTCCAGAGCCAAGCAGCGCTATGGTGCTCAGCCTGGCGGGTTTGCTGCTTGTTCGTCGCAAGCGAAGCTAACCACACAGTTGCTTGAATTCAATTAAAGATAGAAGGTCCACAATTGCGGTGGGCCTTTTTTATTGCGCTTTCAATAGGTTTGAAACCTCACCTCCTTGAAGCCTCCACGGATTCCGTGTCTTTGCATAAATGGCGGCGAGTTGTGAATCGAAATCGGATTGTATCAACACGTTGAGTTGCGCGTTACAATCATCGGACCTGGCTCGATTCGCTTCTCGATTTTCAATGAGATTGGTCTGATGATAAAGAACTTCATTGCGCTGTTCAGTTTACTTCTTCTATTGGCTCTGACATCCGACGTGAGCGCGGCGACTCAGGATGAGTCCTCTGATCAAGCTGGTGCAAAAAAGAACACGGTCATCGTGATGGGGATGATTCACCGAAAGCATCGCGATAAAGGGCCCTTTGATATTGCCCATCTCAAAGAGCTGATCAAACGAATCAAGCCCGATTATGTGCTGACAGAAATCCCACCGGATCGACTCGACGAGGCAGCAAAACAGTTTCGTGAAACGGGAGAGATTACGGAATCGAGAGTTCGTGTTTTTCCTGAATACACCGATGCTCTTTTTCCGTTGACCAAAGAGATGGAGTTCAAAATCATCCCTTGTGCTGCGTGGACAAAGGAGATGAACGACAGTCGCAGAGCAACGCTGCAGAAGCTGCAGCAGACTCATGTGGCCGAATCCGCAGAGATGGCTCAAGCCCAAAGCCGCGCAGGGCGGTTGATCGCGGCGACTGGAAATCCGAATGATCCGGTCTCGATTCACACCGACATTTACGATCAGTATGTCAAACAGGGAATGCTGCCTTACGACAAACACTTCAATGATCTAATCGGAGACGGAGGCTGGACAAATATCAACTTCGGCCACTATGGCTTGATCGAGAAAGCCCTTGATAAACACACTGGTGAGGGCAAGCGATTCCTGATCACTTTTGGGTCGTGGCACAAGTACTTTATTAAAGAACAACTCGCAAAGAGAGAGGACATCGAAGTTACTCCCATGTCAAAATTCCTTGATCAGGATGGATCGCCATCCGACTGGACGACTTTCAGGCTCAACACAAGCGGCAACAATGCTTATGGAGTCACCGAAATTCAATCGCCCGATGTGCATTGGCGATACGACACCGGCGATGTGATTGAATCTTCCGCCGTGGTCGCCGGAGGAATCGTTTACGTGGGTGGACACGCAAAGAACCTGCATGCTCTTGATCAGGCATCGGGCGAATTGAAATGGAAGTACGAGACGGCAGGATGGGTCAGAGCAACGCCTTCGGTTGCCGATGGGATTGTCTATTTCGGTTCCGATGACAACAGGTTCTACGCTCTCGATGCAGCCACTGGCAAGAAAGTATGGGACTTTGCTTTGGGCGAAGGCGGCCAGCAGTCGTCAGCGGTGATTGACAACGGAATCGTTTACTTTGGGGCTTTCGACAATTTCGTCTACGCCCTGAATGCCAAAACGGGCAAGCAAATCTGGAAATTCGATGCTGGGGCGAGCATGCTGTCCTCGCCGACACTCAATAACGGAAACCTGTTCATCGGCACCTACCAGGGCAAACTGTTTGCACTGGATATCAAGACCGGTGAAAAGAAATGGGAGTTCAGTGAAAATGCTCGACCGATTTTTTCTTCACCCGTCGTTAGCGACGACATCGTTGTTTGCACGTCCTATGACAAACACATTTACGGTTTGAATGTTGCTGATGGATCAATCAAGTGGAAATACGAAACCAACGGCGAGATTTTTTCATCGCCTGCCGTTGCCAGTGGTCAGGTTTACTTTGGTAGTAACGATCGCAATTTGTACGCTTTGAATTTTCAAACGGGTGAGCTTGTTTGGAAACGGGACCTCGCCGGCGCTGTGTTCTCTTCACCCGCGATTTCCGATCGTTCGCTGTACGTCGGGTCGTCCGACGGTCACCTTTATTCCGTTGATCGTCAAAGCGGTGAAGTCCAGTGGCGGTTTATGGTTGGAAAGGACATCAGAGTTTGGACCTCGCCAGTGGCACTCAACGGAAAGCTGTACTTTGGCAGCCATGCCGGTGAATTGATCGTGCTCAAGGAAAAAGAGCAGTAAACCCCACGGCCATTGTGGCGCTCGATTCCAGCACGTGATCGACTGTGTGCATTTCCACGGGGGTTCGGTGACGGTGAAGCGACCATTGCTGTGCGTGGGCGCGGGCCGTTGATCCCTCGCTCACGCTGCTCACGCTTCGGGTTATGATTCGTGGGTCGCTATGCAAACGGTCGTTTTGTTTTCGTGAGTAACCGAACAACAACTTGTAATTTGCATTTCCGTTAGAGATACTAACTGTCTGAAGCAACGGTGACTCGCTGTTGTACCCGGGACCAATCGACTGGTTGAGAAACTCAATGAAGAAATATTTGTTTCACTTTGCGTGGGTGTTGGCCGTTACAGCCTTCCTTTCCTTCACTAACTCCGGATCCCTGCAAGCCGAAGAGCTTCAATTGACCTCGGCTGGACCGATCGCCTTTGGACCCAACGGTCTTCTGTTGATCAGCGATCCGATGGAAGCAACGATCTATGCAGTCGAAACGGGTGACACCGAAGGCTCTGCTGATGACGTGACCATTGCTGCCGAAGACGTACGGTCAAAGGTTGCGTCCATGCTCGGTACGGATGCTGCCAAAGTTCGCATCAACGATTTGGCGGTCAACCCCGTCAATGGTACTCCCTATTTGTCAGTCACTCGTGGCAGTGGCGGCGAAGCGTCGTCGTTGATTTTGAAGATGGATCCAAAAACAGGTGAATTGTCAGAGTTTGCCTTTGCGGACAAGAAGTTCACCAAAACTGTTCTTGCTAACGCAGCGGAAAGCCGACAGACTCGACGCGGCAACCAACGCCTTCAAGCGATTACAGACATGGCTTTCATGGATGAGAAAGTTTATGTCGCTGGTCTGTCCAACGAAGAGTTTGCTTCCAACCTGCGATCGATTCCCTACCCATTTCAGGAGTCCGATTCGGGAAGCAGCATCGAAATTTTTCATGGAGCTCACGGAAAATTCGAAACGCGTTCTCCGATCCGGACTTTCGCGGCACTGAAAGATGCAGACGACACGAGCCTCCTGGCTGCCTACACATGTACTCCCCTGGTTCGAATCCCGCTTGGCGATCTCAAGCCTGAAACAAAAGTTCGTGGAACGACGATCGCCGAATTGGGTAATCGCAACCGTCCACTGGACATGGTTGTCTACTCGAAGGACGACAAGAATTATGCTTTGATGGCCAATAGCCATCGTGGCGTGATGAAAATTGATCTGTCAACTGCCGAAACTCAAGAGCCAATCGTGAAGCGAGTAGGGGTTTCCGGTGTTCCTTACGAAACGATCAAGGACCTTACAGGTGTGATGCAGCTTGATGGCCTCAACGCAACGCACGCGGTGGTTCTGGTCCGTGGAGATGACAAGAAAGAACACCTGAAAACAATCATGCTTCCATGATCGATTCACTTTTGAACGAATCTTCAAATGCCCCGGCGTCCCGTTGTGGGATGCCGGGCTTTTTCTTTCGAACGATCACCTCACTGACCGTCGTGCTTTCGATGTGCGGATTCTTCGCAGTGCCTCGGACGACTGTCGGACAGGAAACGGTCATCAAGTTCTTTGATGTCGGGAAGTTGGACTTTCGAATCAGGGTCCAAAGTTCAGACGGCAGCGAATTGCCCAAGGAAACCTCAGTCAAAGTATGGCTTGATGGTTCCGATCCGAAAAAAGATCCACCAGTTCTGGGTAAGGTCTCCACGACTGAAAAAGCCATCCTGTTCACGCCAAGGTTTTCTTTTCAGCGCGGCAAATCCTACAAAGTCGTAGTCGCCAGAAACGGAAAAGACAATCCCGTATCCAGGGTGCTGGATGTTCCAGCGAAAAAGAGCAAACCGACTCGTATCGAATCGATTTTCCCATCGTCAGATGAGATTCCCGAAAACCTGCTTCGCTTTTACGTTCAGTTTTCGGCACCGATGCGAAAAGGTGACATCTACAAACATATTCGAATTTTGAATGAAGACAAAACGCCGGTTGATCTTCCCTTTCTGGAAATTGAACAGGAACTTTGGAGCCGCGATTCGACTCGGCTGACATTGTTGCTGGACCCCGGCCGAATCAAACGAGGCCTTAAACCGCGCGAAGAAATGGGTCCGATTCTGGTCAGCGGGCAAAAGTACACGCTGGTCATTGATGGAAAGTGGAAAGACGCCAACGACAATCCGATTGGCGAGGACACGGTAAAGCAATTTCTGGCCATCGATGAAGACCATACCCAGCCGAACCCATCTCAATGGAAGATCGACGCGCCAAAGTCTGGTTCCAGTGATGCCCTGAAAATTACTTTTGATGGATCGCTTGATTGGTCGATGCTGTTTCGTTCCATTAGTGTGTTGAACGCAGACAAAAAAGATATTTCGGGATCAATATCGGTTTCCAGAAACGAATCGGTTTGGACTTTCGTTCCTGACCGTGCCTGGTCCAAAGGGACCTACTCAATCGCCATCGACCCAAATCTCGAAGACGCTACAGGAAACAGTGTCGGCCGCCAGTTTGATGTCGATGTTTTTGAAAAGACGGAGTCTTCTGACAAAGCGGTTCGCAGTTCGATTTCCTTTTCCGTTGAATGAACGTGGCACGGTGGTCTCCACTGTGGAGATGCAGATGAAGACCGTGACATACAGTTGAAGTGCCGGACATGCAGCAAACGGTGGAGACCGTTGCACCAATTGGTTTGACCTGCCCGGCTGAGTGTGCCAAACTCGGGTGCTTTCCCATTTCAAGCTGGATTGCCTTTGCGATCCTCTGAGGGGCTACCCCTCGGTTTTTTGACACGTGACCAACTCGAGGTTGTGAATCGCAGGGCGCCTACCGTCGCCCGTACATTCACAGTCGGCTTGAAACGTTGAGATGGGAAAGCTCTTTGTGATCCCATGCGTTTCGACCTGCCAAAATTCCAAAGCATCACGTCGCTGGCCAAGGCGTTGGGAGAACCAACCGCATCGCTCTACTGGTTGGCCAACGCGAAGACGCAGCACAATCTGAAAGACTCGCGTCACTATGATTGCTGGTGGATTCGAAAGCGATCGGGTGGTTGGCGGCTGGTGGAATCCCCCAAAGCCCGCCTGAAGCAGGTTCAGCGCGAACTGCTGGCTCAGATTTTCGATTATGTGCCACCGCATGCGCTGTCGTTCGGGTTTTGCAAAGGCAGAAACGTGTTGGATTTCGCCAAGCCACATGTTGGGCAACAGGCATGTTTGAAGTTTGACTTGCAAGACTTTTTTCTGCATGTAACGACAGGACGCGTCTTTGGACTGTTGCGAAAGCTCGGTTACAACCGTGAGGTTTCGCATCTCATTGCGCTGTTGACGACGGTAAGAAGCAGTGAAACGTTACTGACGGTGAGACATCCCGACCCGTCGTTTGAGATACGAGAGCCTGCGCTGCGAAAACGTCATTTGCCGCAAGGTGCTCCGACCTCTCCTGCAATTGCAAACCTGTGCGCCTTTGGGTTGGACGTTCGACTCTCAGGATTGGCTCGGCGGTTTGGCGGACATTACTCGCGATACGCGGATGACATTCTGATTTCTGGCGATCACGAACTTGAAAGACAAGCCAGTCAGGTGAAGGTCACTGCTGGCTCGATCGTTCTTGAAGAGGGATTCGAAATGAACTTTCACAAGTCGCGATTGATGCGATCAAGCCAACGACAAACCGCAGTGGGTATGGTTTTGAATGAGCGATTGAATCTCGTTCGCAAAGACTATGACTCATTGAAAGCCACGCTGTTTAATTGTGTCAAACACGGACCGGACTCACAGAATCGGGAAGGCAATGCTGAATTTCGCGAACATCTGAACGGTCGCGTAATGTGGGTTGAGGCCATCAATGCAAAGAAAGCCATAAAGTTACGCCAACTGTTCGAGCAGATTCAATGGGGACTGTAGGTCAGGCTGTCCCAGACTGACGTCCGCGCGTAGCGAGCATTTGCAAGGCTGGAGGGTCTACCTGTCATCGTCTGGATAGAACCAGTCCTTAAGTTCTGACGACCACCCTTTACGCTGCCAACCGGTTTCCGGATCCGGTTCAGGGAATTCATCCAGACAATACCCAACTTTATCAGCGAAATCGAAGACTGCATGTGGCGAGTTGTTGACTAGCAACGCCGATTTGGTGAAATCACGAGACCAGATGATCCTCAGTGATGATAGTTGATCGGCATCAACGACTCCTTTTACCGAATAGATATGCATGGCATCGACGAAAAGTTTCTCTTCAACTTGATAATCTCTTGCATAAAAGTAGCCCGTCTCTCCATCGTCTTCAAATACGACACCATGCTCACCGCTCGGCAAATCCGACTCCAATACAGTTGGGTCACCAATTTTGATTTCAGCTTGTATGCCGAGAAATGGTTTCATTTTGATTCCTCCAAAATCATCAATGCGACATCCGGAACTCCTATAAGGAATCGTAGGTTAGGTTGCCGCAATTCCAGGTAAAATTCTCTCATATCGCAACGGATACAGGCGTTACAGATACAATTCAGACAAAGAGTTTGTTGAATGTCAGTCGGCACCGATAAAAAACGAGCGAACAAGTTGTCCAAATTTTCGTTTGAAAAAATCAAATCGACCATGCTCAAGCGTGTGTCCAATCGACACTGGAGTTGGTTTGCTTTCGTCATGGTCCTGACCACCTCGCTGGCTTGCGACGCGATTGGTCGATTTGGCTTTGTGCCGATGGTGTTCAACAGTCTGACGTGGATCGGCTTTGTGGTTCATGAATTGGGACATTTGGCACTTCGGATCGCTCCGCCGTGGTTTACGGTCGCTGGCGGAACGTTTTTTCAACTTGCGCTTCCGGCTGGCGCGATCATCATGTTCATTCGCCAGCGCGACGATGCAGCTGCCTGTTTTGCTGTCTGCTGGCTGGCGATTAGCCTCGTCCATTCGGCAGACTACATTGCCGATGCCCGCATTCAACGACTGGACATGGGAATGTCAGCAAATTTCTGGTCCATGGCGACGCAACAGTCCGTGCGTCCCGATGAACTGAGTCACGATTGGGAGTACCTGCTATCGAGCGTTGGCATGCTTGAATGGGACAGGTTGATCGCGACCTGTGTGCGGAGCTTCGCGGTCCTGATAGCCATTGGAGCAACATTGGCCAACGGCGCGCTGCTTTACCTGAGAGTTGCTGTGATGTTCGTCGGACGTGGCCCAGCTTAGCCTGCTTTAGGTCAGCAGCCTGTTTCGA
>CAYUNP010000046.1:0-31071 GCA_964446085.1 uncultured Pirellulaceae bacterium | reverse complement strand
CCTGAGCCTGAGCCACCGATTCGAGCACTGCGTCCTGGGGACAAGAAAGAGTAGGCCGCTTTAGCTCAACGCTGCTCAATCCAGTGAGCGGCAAGGCGCTAGCCGCCGGTTTGCGCGCAACGAACCGACGGCTAGCGCCTTGTCGCTCACAAATAATCCGGTACAACAAACTCCGCGTCATGCAGATCACAGGCCAGAGAGAGGCCTATGCCACCTAGGGCTACGCCACAGAGTCGGAATACTCAAGCGTTAACTGTTGGGTTTGCGGCTCTTCCTCGACAGCGTTTTCTGGCAAGCTGTAGTTTCTTCTGGCCAGCAAGCCAAAGGAACTGGGAACAAAAATAAGCGCCAGCAAAGTACAGCCGACAACACCACCTGCGATCGCGATCGCCATCGGAGGCCAAAAACCTCCACCGGCAATCAACAAAGGCATGAAGCCTGCAATGGTGGTAAATGTCGTGGCAAGGACGTGTCGCGTTTCATTCAGCGTCACGCGCAAAATCGCCTGCTCGTCACCGGTAGATGCCTGCGGGTCTTCTCGCAGTGCCGTCAGGACAACGATCGAATCATTGATCGCGATTCCGATCAGCCCCATGATGCCCACGATCGCCATGAATCCAAACGGATAGCCAAACAGGAACAGGGAAGCGCCGCCGAAACCGACCGCCATCATGGCGACTGCTCCGATCACCATCGCGCCGCGGAACGAACCGATCGAAAGTACCAAAGTCGAAATCATGGCAGCGACCAGGATCCCAACACTGGCCATCAGATTGCCAACCGCTTCACCGCGTTTGGAAGCTTCCCCGCCGAAAGTCATCCGGTATCCGGACGGCATGGTCCAATCAGAGTCTTCCATCTTCTGCTTGAGTTTCGTCAGAACGGTTGAAGGTAACGTGCCGGCCTCCAGATAGACCTGAACTTCCTGCATGCGGATGCTGTTGAGTCTGGCAACCATGGCCGTTGTCGGTTTGAGTCTCAATTCGGCGACGGCGTTGAGCGGCACGCGTTTCGCATCTCCGTCGGCTGACGGAAACACGATGTTCATTTGATTCAGGTCCTCAAAACTGGCTCGCTGGCTATCGGCAGCGCGAACACGAATCGGAATTTGCTCCGTCTGCTGCAACACAAATCCACCAATGGCACCTTCGAGTTGAGCATTCAGTTGCGTCGCGATCTGACCTGGTCGCAGTCCCGCCAGTTGGGCATTCTCGGTCGAGACGTCGACCTGAACCGTGGGAGTCGAATCGTTTAATTCAGCGCGAACATGGACGACTTTTTCCAGTTCCGAAAGCATCCTTCGTGACTTGTCTCCAAGCTCACGCAGAACATCAAGATCCGGTCCGAAGAACCGCACTTCGATTGGAGCAGTGAAGGGCGGTCCCTGCTCCAATTGTCGTGCCAGGACGCGAGCTTCGGGAAACGTGGACTGAATCTCGTGTTGTATCTTCTGAATCTCCGCCGCCCCATTTTCTTTTGAGTCCAGCTGCACGATGCCGTGAGCATACCCGCTGGCTCCGAGCCGATTGGTGATGACGTTGTAATAGAATGTCGGCGCCGAACGGCCCAACAACCACGTCGTCTGCTCAACGCGAGGATTTTTGTTCAGCTCCTTGCTGATTTCTGCTGTCAGCGTTTTGAGTTCCGCGAACGAAGCATTGGACGGCAATTCGATTTCAATACTGAACTGATCGCGGTCGGCGGGAGGAAAAAACTGGTCCGGCAGCATCGTCATCGAAAACAATCCTGCTCCCGCGAGTGCTGCACATCCCAGCCCCGTGAGAAGCGGCTTGCGAATGCAGGACAGAATAAAACGCTCGAACAGCGGCTTCAAAGCACCCGGGCTGATCCCTGCGACCAACGCAGCATCCCGTTTGCCGAACTGATTCAATATTGCTGCCAGTGGTGCAATGATCAGCAAGCTGATGAACAGCGAACTGGCCACTGAAACAATCACATTGGTTGCCATCGAACCCACGAACTCCCCAGCGGGTCCTTCCATCAGACAGATAGGAGCGAACGCAAACGCAGTCGTCAACGTCGATGCCAACAGGGGAATCGCCAGGATTCGTCCGGTCGCAGAGACGGCCTGGATCGGTGACTTTCCTGATCGCAACTGGGCACTGACGGAGTCCACGATCACGATAGCGTTATCGATTAACAATCCCAGTGAGATAATCAAACCAGCCACAGACATTTGATGAATGGGAATCGAGTTGACGCGCATGCCTGTCAGTACCGCCAGCGAAACCAGCGGCAGCGCGATCGAGACCATCAATGCGTTTCGCCATCCCATCAGAAGCCAGACGACCAGCAGAACAGCCAGCGATCCGACAGCAAGGTTCCAAAACAGTTCCGACAGTCGTCCCTGGACATAGCGATTCTGATCCAGCACATTGGTCAGTTCAATCGCAGGAGGTAACTCTGAGCGAAACGCCTCGATGACGTCTCCGAGCTCGCTTCGCCAGGCGTCAATTCGACTGCGAGAGCGAACCATCGCGCCAAGCATCATCGCAGGTCGGCCATTGATTTGACCAAGCTCCGCGGGAGGATCTGCAATCGCTCGATCCACCGTTGCCACATCGCCAACGACGACAAAGCTTCCTTGCTCTCCATTGTTTTTAAGCGGCAGTTGTCTGACGGCTTCCACCGAGTCCAGCTGATTCGCCATCTCGACGGCCATTGATTCATTGGCAGAACGGAGCCGCCCGGTCGCATTCCTTGCGTCGTCGCCACGAATCGACCTGGCAACATCGCTCGCCGAAAGTCCAACGCTTGCCAGACGCGACTGATCGACTTCGACCACGATCTCTTCGTCTGGCCTGCCGAACTGTTCGACATCATCGGTGCCACCAAGTTCGCGAATTCGGTCTTCCAGATCTTTTGCGAACCGACCAAGAATCGCATAATTGGGTTCGCTGTCGTGCGTCCACGTAAGGGCTCCAATCCACGCGAATGCCCGGACTTCAAGTTCGTCGAACTGCGGACGCGACGCTTCGGCGGGAAGCGACCCAATCGAATCTTCCACCTTGCCACGAATCCGACTCCAGATCGGCCCCGGCACGTAGACGTCGTCCCGAAGTTCGATGGTGACCAGGGAATTTCCCGATCGACTTTGCGATCGAATCTCCTTGATCTCTTCGACTTCGCGAATCGCTTTCTCGATGCGATCGGTGACAAGTGCTTCGACTTGAGCTGCATCAGCAACGGGGAACCGTGTTGATATCGTTGCGGCGCGAGACGTCAGGACCGCGTCCTCCATGCGAGGAAGAATCATGTACGACGAAAGTCCGCCGACGAGCAGCAGGGCAATCATCATGATCAACAAACGCGGCTTGCTGATGCCGACCGTTGACCAGTGAAGCGATGGCTTGTTGGCTGGCGGATGCGGATTGGAAGACGGAATCATTGGATGTTCTCTTCCTGATTCAGTTGGCCCAGCTTGATCGTCTTTTCATGTTGCCACGGGAATTCCAGATCACTCCGCGAAGCGTTCACCGTTTGCCCGGCCGAGATTCGATTCGCACCCTGAACGATTACCTGATCCAGCTCCTCCACCGTCCCACGCACGCGACTCCAGGTGCCCCACGTTGCCAGGACTTCCACGTCGCGCCGCTGAACCAAGGCAGTGTGCGGATGCGAGGAAGTGTCACCAGGCGAACCGTTGGCAACCAGAACCGACCAGAGTCCGCGAAGTTGTGGCTGCAGCGCTTCGGAGGGAATCCAGAAACCGGGTTCGTTACTTTCGAGAGCAAATTCAATTCGCACGGTTTGTCCGTCAACCAATCCTGACTGTTCTGCATCGGCGATGCTGACGATGACTTGCTGTGTTCGCGTGGAACGATTGAGCATCGGTTGAATCTGCTTGATGGAACCGTTGTGAACCCGATCACCGGCAGTAAAAGTCAGAGTCTTTCCACGTGAGAGTTGTCCGACCACTTTGGGCGATGCTCCGAAGCGGACTTCCAGTTGATCGGTTTCCATGATTTCCAGGACAGGAGATCCACGTTGCGGCAGACTGCCCTCGTCAACGAATCGCTGTGAAATGCGTCCAGCGAACGGTGCGAAGAGCTGCGTTTGGTCCAGGCGAGTTTTGGCCTGTTCAGCCGTTGCTTTGATGACATCAAGTGCACCGCGCTGCGCGTCGAGCTGTTCCTGACGAGTTCCGGCCACCAGTTCGTCCAGTTGTTGTTGTGCTGCAGCGACGGCTGCCGTGGATGCAGCAGCACTGAATTTTGCGGTGTCAAATGCCTGAGGTGTGGAGGCCGTGGTGCGACTGAGTTTTGTCTGACGTTGATAGTTGGCTTTGGCGAGTTCTGCCTGAGCTTTGAGTTGTTTGAGTTCTGCGCGGGCCGCTTCGATGGTTTCGGTGCGAGGGCCTTTTTCAAGTTCAGCCAGTACGGCAGCCGTTTGCTTCGAACGGGCAATCGCGGCGTTGTACTGTGCACGCAAGGCCGCCTGATCCTGACGCGCCAACAGTTGGCCTTGGGTAACGTAGTCACCTTCGCCAACAAGGATTTCTTCGACTCGTTCGGTCGCCTGAAATGCGAGAGCACTTGTTCGTCGTGCGACAACGGTTGCGGTGTATCGCAAAGGCATCACGGCGGAGGCCGAATGGTTCAGCGACATTGTGGTGACAGGCTGCAAGCTAACGCGATTGGGTCCCACTGTTTCGGAAACAGAATCGGAAACAGAATCGGAAGGCTTTGTGTTTCCATATTGCTGATACCAAATCGCACCACCGATCGCGGCGATCGCAATTGCCAGCCAGAGGATGTTTTTTGTGTTCAGCATGAGGTGAGTTCGCGTCTTGAGTCGTGTTTGGTTTTAGTTTGCGGAATGTGGCAGCGGAGTTTCTTCAGAGAAAACGGTTTGGCAAATTCGAACGAGATGGTCGCCGTGTTCTTCTGCTGACCAAAGCGGTAGCCAGTTGTAGCCATTGAGCATGTTCAGTGTGCCCATGCGAACCGAACGATGAATCGAATCGATGCCAATGTCTTTCAGTGACGGGCTGGTCATGTCGATGATGTAGGAACCAAAAGTCAACGCCCACAGCGACAGCGTCATTTCTTCCGGATTGATGCCACCTGTGAGTTTCAGGTCTCCGTCTGCGATCGCGCTACGAACAACACCCGCGACCAATGCCATGCAACGGTGCTCATGCTTTCGCATCAGATCCCGTCGCTCTTCGGTGCAGCGATCCCAGATCGCGGAATGACGAACGATGCTTTCAACCACAAAGTGCAGCGGATAACTGCGACGATAGATTTCGCAGGCGACTCCCACGGCAAGCATTCGATCTCGTGAACGTCCCGGACTTGTTGACGCGGCGTCAAACATCTCTTGCCGTTTATTGATGGCTTTGACTGCCATCGAAAGAAGGAGTTCTTCGCGGTTGGGGTAATGGTTGTAGATGGTGCCTTTGGCGGTGTTGAGCTCTTCAGCGAGCCGTTCCATCGAAAGCGCCGCAAAGCCTTCGGTGAGCAGGATTTGGCCAGCGGTTGTGACCAGAAGCTGGTCTCGGAGCTCGATTTCCTGCTGTTTCGTTGACTTTTTGGCGTTCATGGCTGGTTTTTTGACGTGGAGTCAATTTCTACCTTACTGTACCTCAAGTAATCCAAGCAGTTCGTCAAGAAATTGACAGAAAGTCAAAAAGTCGCATCCTGAATGCCTTGTCGAATGACAAGTTTTGTCGCCACCGGAATTCGACTACGCAAAGCATTCAAAGATAAAGAGGCATAGTGATCCTCTTTTTCGTCCAACGATTCTGATGCAGAAGAGATCAAGGTGTTGGGGAATACATCGCCATGTGGACGTTAGATTGCCCACTTGTTGAGTGGGTCCTCTTTTTGATTCTCGAGTTTGTCGGCCATGGTCACTACTGCAGCGAGACGCCGCAGCCACAGTTTCTTTGTGCCAACCGACTACCAGGCTTCAATTTTTTCTGGCAGTTCCGTTAGGGGAGCTGACTTTTTAGTGCGGAAAACAAACCAGCCAATCGCAGCGATAGCGATCGCGATCGAAAACAGAATCGCGACCAATAACATTTGAAGCTGGCCGCCAGTCGATTCAACTTTCGTCATCACCGATGCCATTATTAAAGGGCTTTGCTGGTTATCAAGTTTTGACTTGTCGGTGCGTTCCGAAGGATAGGCCCAAATCCGATAAAAGAATCCATCGCATACAAATGTATTCCCAATGATTGATTCCTGGTCATAGCTCTCAGGTAAATCCAAAACGCAAACGGTGACTGGAAATGCGTTTCGATAAACTTCCGGATCGCCATCACGTGTGGGGACCCGAATGGGACGTCCGTCGAGGTCGGGAAATACGGATAGTTGGTACCAGGTGTCAGTGCCCAACAGTTCAACTGCTTCGGGAGCAGTTACTTTTACTGGAACGCACTGCCGAACACGCCCGGTAATGGTTGCCCGTTTGCCAACATTTTCGAGCGGCTTTGTAAGCATCGATGCGAAGTCGATTCGTTTGTCAGCGGGATTTGGTTCAAGGGTTTTGCATGCTGCCAACATCTGCCAGTAGCAAGTCGATTCCCGAGTTCCAATCGATTTGCCATTGCGCGCCTTGACGAAGTCCAGGAGCGAAATGTCAACGCCTGCGTTGGAGAGCGCGACCATCGAATCATCGACGCCCAGTGCTTCGTTTGCCTGATATGGATGCCATTCGAATCGCTTGGCAACAAATATGGGCAGCGCCCCGGTTTCGTTGCCATTTGGTTGAAAACCTCGTCCTGGTTTCAACTTTGCGAAAAAGAAACCTTTGAACCGGATCGGTTGCGGATTGGGTAACGTCTCGTTCAACGGCCACGTCGATACAGTGGAGCGAGTCAGAAGATAAAATCTGTTTCCGTCTTTTGACTTGCACAACGCGATGTAGAACCCACTGAGAAAATCTCTTGCGTCTTCTCTGTCAAAGTCGAAACGGTGGACCGAGAGAACCGTGGTTTCGAGTTCGAACGGATAAAAGTAGTGCTCCTCCGGCGCATCGATGACTGCGGGAAAAGTGATCTTTTTTGTCAGGCTTGCGAACTGCCGCAGCACCAACGGATCAACGGTTCCGGTTCGATAGAGCAGCTTTTTGAACTGTTCGTTGGATGGATCGAACGTGTCGAGTTCTTCCATTGCTCCGATATCCTGATAGTTCAGGCCGGATATCTTTCGCGGATCCTCATCCTGATCAACAGAAATTTGCGGCGGCGTGGTCAATGCGATCACCAGCATCAAGGCAAATCGTATCACGGAAGTTCCTCCAGTTTTTCGCCAAGAGACTTGATGTCAGGGTCGTCGCCCAGTGAATCCAGATGTTGGCCAATCGATTTTCTGTAGTCGCCACCGGGTTGCGGCAACTGGCGCCGATCGGCGCGGTAGATCAACATGGCAATGGCGAAAGCGATACCCATCACGACCACGACGCTGATACCGATGGTTGTCATCGATGGAGTCCAGGTAGCTTCGGCGATTGGATTGGCTCGCTGCGTTACGTTCAGAGAGTTGGCGAAAACCAGCGGGCAATGATTGCCTTGCGATTGAGCATCAATGTAGGAGCGTACTTTATAAAAGTAGCCCGTGGCCTCGATTGGCAGGTCGAAGTCAGTGAAGCTGTCAGTGATTTCCAGCGAGTCCGGTTTGTTTGCGGTATAGATACACCAAACTTCATCGGCGCCATGCGCGTTGCCAATCCACCACTCGTACCAGACTCCCTGTCTCCGCAACGGTCCATGAATACCGGCTTGCTTTCTGCGACCCGAGAGAAGTTTTCCTGTCATTCGAATGGGTTTGAATCGCCAGGCGTCCGCTTGCGCAATCAACTGCACCGGAGAAACGTTCTCGGCCGAAGTTATATCTTCCTGATCGAGTACCCGTTCCCAGTACCGAAACCAGGCAGGCTGATCAGACTTGCGACTCGGTGACGTGTAGTCATCGAGATCGTCAAGGATCAGCGGATCCAGAATTTCGAACAGTTTCCCAATGGAAGCTTGCTGTCCAATCGTCACGTCTTCGCCTTGAGCAACCGCGAGCAGGCCAGGCTTAATTTTCGATTCCCAGTTATCGGGAAACCTGGCGTCAACCTGTTTGGCATTCTTGATCGCGTCGGCAAGCGGTTCAAAATCGGCCCAGTTAACGTCTCGCTCGTTGAGTGGTTTTTGCGTGAGTTGAATCAGCTCAACCAGTAGCGTTTTGTCTTCTGTTTCAAGGCTGACCCAAAGCTGCTTCCAAAACTCTGCCTGATTCTTGTTTGAGGCGGATTGCAGAGTCTGGTTTGAGTCGCCTGCTGGCGGTAGCGAACCTGCGGCCAGGTTGTTCGAGAATTCATCGTCGGGGTTGGCTTTGGCGTCGAAGCCAGCGACCTCGATTGTCGAGACGTCTGCATTGACATTCCGGTCGAACCCCATCCACATCCAGTTTTCGGGTTTGCGAGCCTCTTTCATGAGAATGATAACAAGGATCAACATCGCAAAAAGAAAGTAGATCTTTCGTCTCACTGCGCGTGTATAACCCTTGATTGAGTTCGCGGAGTTTCCCCCGGCGGCCTGGGCCAGCAAATTGCCTCGCGACTTGGGATCTGGTTCTGACATTTCGTTTGCTTTGTGTTCCTGCTTCAACAAATTTTACCGTAAGGCAGCGGCTTTTGACCGTGTTGTTTGAAATTTGACGATCGATACCTTAACTTTCACGTAGTACTATTTAAGATGCGGCATTGGAACAGAGATTTGAGCAACGGTTCGGGCATGATGGAAAGATTCACAAATATCCGCAATCACTGGACGCGTGCACTGGCAGTCCTGATTTTTCCAGCTCTGGTAATCTTCGTGTCTGGCGCCGAAATCGCCGCCGAAGAACCAGCGGAAAAGTTTCTCAAAGCGTTGCGGGATCGCGGCTATTTTGATGTCGCAATTCGTTATCTCGATGGGGTTGGTGATTCCGATGTGGTGCCGGAAGCTTTCAAAAAGCGGGTCAAGTTTGAAAAAGCCCAGATTCTGATCGATAGCGTTGCTTCTGTCCGCAACCTGAAAGAGCAGGACAGGCGGCTCGACGAATCGGATCAACTGCTGTCTGCCTATGCCGCAACCGTTGCGGATCCTCTCAAGTCGACCGAAGTTCTCAAACTGCAAGCCAACGTACGCTACTTTCGGGGGCGGAACTATCTGAATCAGGCGACTTCTGGCAAGGCGTCGCCCGCGCAAACGAAAGAGCTATTCAGTTCTGCCAGGAAACTGCTCGATGTCGCGGTGCCAAAGTTTCGCGAAGTCCAGAAATCCCAGCGGGATCAAATTGAAAACTTCCAGATCGACCCGGAAGATCCAAAATCGGATGAGAACCTTCGCGAGTTGCAGGCAAGCTACGTGGATACGCGGCTCAAGATTCCTTTTGCGATGGAAAAGTTGGCGTTGGCTTATGACGACGACGCGGCGACCCGAAAAACGAAACTCATCGAGGCAGGCGAAGAATACGACGCGGTCGCAAAGCTTTACGATCAGAGGTTTGTTCAGGGGCAAATGGCAAAAGCGTTTGCGGCTCGATGTTTTCAGCAGTCGGCTGATTATGCCAGGGCATCCACTCTGTTGAAGGAAGTATTCGATTACCCGAACCCACCAAAGTTACTCGTACGTGAAGGGCTCAATGTTGGTGTCGAGACATGGCCCAACCTTGAGCCTTATCCGTCGGCGGAAGTGATCAAGTGTGCGGACCAGGCGGTGCAACTGTTGAACCGCCGCGAGAAAGCAGATCCCGGTTGGCTGCGGATTCAACTTGAGTTGGCGCGTGCCAAGTACATGCGTTCGCTTGCCGTGAAAGAGAAGAATGCGTCTGCGGCTTCGAGTCTCAAGCAAGATGCGTCGCGGATGGCCCGCGAAGTTGCCCGTCGCAAGAACCCGCATAGCAAGATGGCTGCAGAGTTGCTCGGCAGTTGGGGTGTTACCATCGAAGCGGCTGGCGAAGTGAAGGTTGTTGCCACGGCACCGGCGACTTCGTTTGACGATGCAAGGCAGAAAAGCAAAGACCTGGTTGCTCCGTTGTCAGGACAGCTGAGAGAATTGACAGCGGCACAACGGAAACTTGCAACGCTCACGGGCGCCGAAAAGTCCGACCAACAGCTGGTTGTTGATGGACTTGAGACGGCGATCAGCACTCGGGCAGATCAGGCATTGGCGATGTTGGCCCAAGCCGTCCAGTTTTCCGATGACGAAACACCACGCAGCGAAATGAACAACATTCGCTTTTTGCAGGCAAACTGCTACTTTGCCAAAAAACGTTACCTCGAAACGGCTGTTATGGGAAAGTTTCTGTTAGAGAAATACCCAACCATCGAATGGAGCCAGCAGGCAGCGGGTTTGATGGTTCGTAGTTATGAACGGTTGTTTGATACGACCACCGATGACATTCGGGCGGCTGCAAAGCGAAAGGTTATCGAGTCTGCGACATCGATGATGGATGTGTGGCCTGATTCAGACCAATCGTCCAGTGCGGCTGTTTCCGCGACTCGTGTTGCTGTGATTGATGGCGACTTTGAAGCTGCGAAAGCATTTTTCGAGAACATCCCACAAACCTCATCGACGCGGGGCCAACTGGCATCACGAATCGGACAGCAAATATGGGGCGGTCGAAAGTCAGCCGCCAACGATCAGGAGCTTCAGGAACAAACGCAACGAGCAAAAGAGTTTCTGGAGATTTCGGTTGAAGGTGTTGATCCGGCAACCATGAGTTTTTCCACAGCAGTCTCGGTACTCTACTACGTGGATGCATGTCGCGAGTCAGGAGAACTCGACGTGGCAATTCCTCAAATTGATGGACTGTTGGAAAATCTTGATACCAACGAGGCGATCAGTAAAAGCGCCAAGTTCCGCCGATCCGTCTACAACACTGCACTGAACGTTTACCTTGCCGCGATGTCCAGCACGTCCAATGCGAAAGACTGGATCGACAAGTCAAAACTTGTGATGGAAAAAATGGGCGCCGAAGCTGCTGGAGATCCGGAAGCGCTTAAAAAAGTCAGCAGCGTCTACAGAAAGGTCGCCAGTGATCTTGAGGTTCAGTTTCAGTCGTTGCCAGGTCTCGAAAAGAAAAAGCAGTTTGCTGATTCGTTGAGTTCATTCTTTGGTGGAATCGGCTCGGTTGCCAAAGATGGCAAAACCCGTTTGTGGGCTGGTTCGACGCTGCTTGGTATCGCCGAGTCATTGAAACTTGAAGGTGCCAGTGACAAATCGAAAGAGCTTTCGAGCCAAGCCGTCGGATTGTTGGAATCAGCCAAGAAAGCTGGATTCGGTAACGAAAAAGGGCTGGAACTCAACTACCAACATCAGCGAGCCATCGCTCAACGGGAAAGTGGAGACTACAAGGCTGCTGTTGAGAGCTTTGAAAAGATTCTGGAATCTTCGAACGGTTTGAATATTCAGATTGATGCCGCGAAAACGCTTCTGTTTTGGGGCATCGAGAAGAAGAACACGAAAGTCCTGGCCAATGCGATGAACGGTCGTGGAGATTATCGCGATCCGAAAACCAAAAAGCCCCGTAAGCGAATCCTTGGTTGGAATACGCTGACGAGTATCACACGAAACAACAAGAAATTCCTCGAACAGTTTCGCGAGTGCCAATACTATTCGGTGCTTTGTCGGTTTCGATTCGGCCAAATCGATGGCAAACCCAGGCAAATAAGCAGCGCGCGTGGTGAGCTTGAGAAAGCGCTCAAGCGTTTTAATAATCTGGCCGTGGGCATGTGGAAAACAAAATACAATCAACTGCAAAAAGAACTTGAAGGGGCCAAAGGGGCCAAAGCGACAAAGAAATAATATGAACATGAAAACCAATTCAATTTTCCTCTGTGGATTGATGGTCGTCGCGGTGACGGCTTCGAGTGCGATCGCCCAGAACGACTCGCTTTATCGAATCAGGAAGTCTGGCAAGTCATCGAAACAGACTGGCAAGATTCAGGAGATCTCCGCGTTGTCGGTTACCTTCAACGGCCGCAACGGTCCGGAGAAGATTCCGGTTTGGCAGATCGAAAAACTGGCTGCCGGTAACGAACCTTCGGAAGTCAGAAAAGCCCGTGACCGAATCGAGGCGTCCCGATTTGAGGAAGCTGTCGAACTGCTCGACAAAGTCAAGTTGGGCGGCAATCCAATCACCGATGCCGAAGTTGGTTTCTATCGTGCGCTGGCGAAGTCCAGGATGGCGTTCTCTGGCGGGAGCGTCTCAGCCGTCGACGCGGGCGGTGAAATGAGTAAATTCATCAAGGCAAATGGAAAGAGTCACCACATCGTTCCGGCAACCGAAATGATGGGACGCCTGGCAATGGCCGCCGGCAAGCTGGACTATGCGAAACAGCAGTTTGGAAACTTGACCAAATCAGGATGGCCTGAGTATGTTGCCAAGGGATATTTCATGTCGGGCGAAGTATTGATGCGGCAAAAAGAATATCCACAGGCAGTCGCCGCGTTTGATCAGTTGATCGCACTTCCCGGCAATGATGATTTGACCCAACACTACAGGCGACTGGCGAAATGTCAGAAAGCCAAAGCCGAAGCGATGTCGGGAGCGGACGTCTCGGCATCGATCAAGGCTCTGGAAGCAATCATCAAACAGGAAAACCCGGACGACAGAGAGCTGTTTGCCTACGCTTACAATGCATTGGGAAGTTGTCACCTCAAAGCAAACGACCAGGCTGAGGCTCTGGAGAAATTTCTGCTTACTCATCTTGTATATGCTACCGAATCGGCGCCCCATGCTGAAGCTGTTTATCAACTGGCCGATATCTGGACGACGCAAAAGCAGACGGATCGGGCATCGGAAGTCAAACAAATTCTCAATTCGCGGTATCGCAACACTTGGTGGTCCAGTCAACTGAATTGATATTTTGTGAGCTTAGGTTCACGAACAGGATAACGACAACTACAATGAAGAACTCACCATGGTAACTTGACTTTGGTGGAATCCACTCTTATTCAAAACGTGATGGCTCGATGGAGAGAACACGAATGCCGCGGTTTCAGTTCAATTTTTCACAGCGACGGGTTTTTATACTCACGTTCCTGTTGGCGTTTCTTGTGCTCGCGTTCTCGCCAATCGGCATCAACGAAGTGACGCTTCTGGCGCAGGATGGCAACGGAGCAGTAGCCACCGATCAGGATTCGCTGCTGACCTGGTTGCTCAAAAGTTTGGGCTTTGAGTACATCATTGTCTTCCTGGCACTTTCGTTCATCCTGGTCGCACTGTTCATCCTGAACATTCTTGCGGCTCGACGTGAAAGCGTTTGCCCTGCCGAACTGGTGGCGACTTTCGAATCGCAGCTCGACAACAAACAGTATCAGGAAGCCTACGATCTGGCCAAGACAGACGAGTCGTTTCTGGGGACGGTTCTTTCTGCGGGGCTGGCTCGGCTTTCCAGTGGCTATCCGCAAGCTGTTGCTTCGATGCAGGAAGCGGGTGCTGACGAGAGCATGAAAATGGATCACCGACTGAGCTACCTCGCGCTCATCGGAACGATCAGCCCCATGATCGGACTTTTTGGCACGGTTCACGGCATGATCGAATCGTTCTATGAAATCGCCAACGGTGGCGGAACGCCAGACGCGAACAAGCTTGCCGAAGGTATCTCGACCGCGCTTCTGACGACGCTGATTGGATTGGCGATCGCGATCCCTGCGATTGCGGGCTACAACATTTTGCGAAACCTCGTCCAGCGCAGAATTCTGGAAGTTGGTGCCACCAGTGAGAACCTGATGGGACGTTTCGAAAAAGTTGGTAATAAGAAATAGTGAGCGCGGTTTCAGTTCATGAGATTCAAGAAAAAAAGAAACACCGAGATCCTCGAAGGCGATCTGACGCCGATGATCGACATGACGTTTCAGTTGATCGCCTTCTTCATGTTGCTGATCAACTTTTCGGAAGTCGATCGCGCTGAGGAAATCGTGTTGCCAAAAAGCGTGTTGGCGACTCCGCCGACCGAACGCCCGGACTACCAGGTGATTTTGAACCTTGACCCCGATGGTTCGGTTGTGTTCGCCGGTCAGCGTGTTGAGCAGATTTCGCTGATGTCGCCAATTTTGATTCAGGAGATCAACAATGCTCGCCGCAGTCGCGTGTCCGTTGCGCCAGCGGACATCGCCGTAATCATTCGTGCTCATGAGGACACGCCTACGGGAATCGTGCAGGAGTTGATTGCCAAGTGCCAGTCCCAGGAAATGGAAAACTTCAAGTTTCGTGTCAAAGACGAGGCGTACTAGATGAAGTATGAGCCAACAGAAAATGAAGATATCAAACTGAACATGACGTCGATGATCGACATCGTATTTCAGTTGCTGGTGTTCTTTATCCTGACGTTCAAGGTCGTCGTTCAGGAAGGTGACTTCAACATTCGAATGCCACTAAGTACGGTCGCAGAGACGGACTTGGATATTCCTCCTGATTTGATTCGCGTTATTCTGCGAGCAGGCGAATCGGGAGCCATTAGCACGATCGAAGTCGACGATGAAGTCGAAGTCAAAACGATGGTCGGTGATACGACAGCCGAGCTTTACGCTCAGTTGAATAAATACATCGACGAAAAAGTATCCGCCGGTGATGACCCGGAAGAAGGTGTTGAGACCGAAGTTGAATTCGACATCGACAGCAATTTAAAGTACGGCTACACCGTTCGGGCGATCGACGCTGTTTCTGGCAAGGAACTTGAAGGTGGGGTTGTGAAGAAGCTGATTGAGAAGATCAAACTCAAAGATAATTCGCAGTAGACAGAGCTCAGTCTACGCTCGCGGATGATACTGCTGGTGGACTTTCTTCAAACGCGACTGATCAACATGCGTGTAAATCTGCGTTGTGGAAATGCTCGCATGGCCCAGCATCTCCTGAACCTGCCGTAGATCCGCTCCCCCCGCCAACAGATGCGTTGCAAAACTGTGACGTAACGTGTGAGGACTGATCGAAACATCGACGTCTGCTTCCAGAGCATACTTTTTTACCAGCTCCCAAATGGCTTCCCGGCGCAGCCTTCGTCCCGATCGAGTCAGCAGTAGCCAGTCGGCCTCGTCAGGACGATTTGCCGCCAGTTGAGGCCGAAGCCGCTTCAGGTACTGCGAGACGGCATCGATTGCGGCATCGCCCAACGGTACCATTCGCTGTTTGCTGCCCTTGCCCTGAACCTTGCAGAAGCGCTCTTCCAGGTGCATGTCGCGGATTCGCAGATCCGACAATTCGGACGCACGACAGCCAGTCGCGTAGAGCAACTCCAGTAACGCTCTGTCGCGAAAGTAGTAAATCTCGAATCGCTTCGGGGCATTAAGAAATCGTTCCACGGTTTTTGGTGCCATGACTTCGGGCACTCGTTGCCACAGCTTTTGACTACCCAGCAATTCGACTTTGTTGTCGATCAGAATGCCTTCCAGTTGCAGGTAGCGAAAATACATCTTGAGCCCGACAACCGTTCGGGCGATCGAAGCTGGGGCAAGGTCGCGCGAATTCAGGAAAGCCACAAAATCCGAGAGCTCGGAAATGGTCAGCTTGATCAAATCTCTTGAACCAAGCCACTCGTTGAACCGGTTGATGTCGCGTTCGTAAGCAGCGACCGTATTCTCGGCAAGGTGACACTCACTTCGTAAGTAGTCCACAAACGCGGCCTGGCGTTGCGAATGGTCCGGCTTGGGTTTCGCGACCCTGGTTTTCCCCAGCAAGCGACTTTTGCTTTTCTTCAATGGGATGTCCTATCGAATCATGAAAAGAACGGTATCAGCGACCTTTGAATTGTCGGATTCGTTTCCGGCAATCAGAACAACGGTTTCCTGTGGCACGATGTCAGCAATCGATCGGCCGCGCAGTGTTGCTCCACGGAATCCGAGCATGATTGGGTAGCGTTTCCCGTCGATGACCAGTTCCAGATTTTTCAGGTCCAGTTCGCCTGCCAGCAGGAGATCTTTGCCTGTCGGCAATGCCGCATCGATGGATTGATCACTGATGAGATAGTTATTGATCCGCCAGGTAGCTCCATTCATGATCCTGTCACGCTGTTTGACCGATCGAAACTGGGCCAGAAGATAAAGTTTGCCCGCTGGCAATGCATACTTGATCCGGTTTCGCTTCCCGTTCGCTTTCGGTTTCCCATCAACAACTACTTGCCGCGATTGGGCATCGAACCAGGGGTTCGCCAGCCGCATGGCGAAGTCAGTGGACTCACTGGTGACAACTTTGATCGTGTCACCCGCTTCGGTTTTGACTTCGAGTCCATCGTTTGTTTTTGAGACGACCCGGCCGCCCAACTCAAACTTCGTCGTAGAGACCTCGTTTATTTCTTGAGCTTCCAACAAAGCGCAGCCGACAATGAAAAGCAGACACAAAGCTGTCCGCAGCGAACGAAGCCAAATATTTTGAGCAGTGAAACAAACCATTAGCAGATAAATCGGCCAATTCGATGATGGTTCAGGACGAAAAGGTGGCTACGATTGCATCAGTGAAAGTTTTCCAAAATGGAACATTCCTGCGGACACGAAAAATCGGCATAGTGTGTCGCTGTGCGGATCCCTGTCGCTGTCAGTTGAGCGAGATGTCAAAGATGTATTCGCAGAGTTAGAGGGCTCAAGCATGCGATATTCAAACACAAAAAGATTGGCTGTGCTGGTTGCATTCCTGTTGTTGAGCCTGCCGATGCAGCATGCGGCTTGTCAGGAGTCAGCGAAAAATGAATCAGCTCGGGTTCCCAATATCATTCTGATCAACATTGACGATTGTGACGTTGATCTGGTCAGTGAGCAGCGATTGACTCACTATCCGAACCTGAAGCAACTGGCCAACAGTAGCGTTCGGTTTGGCAACTGCCACGTCACAACGCCTCTATGCGGACCATCACGGGCTTGTCTCTATCGTAGCCAGTACGCACACAATACGGGGTTCCGCACCAATCGCGCCAACCTGGATGTTGGCAGTGGCTTCACCGGAGGCACACAATATTTCCAGGACAGTGGACTTTCGGCGGACCAGTTGCCAGTCTGGATGCAACGAGCCGGCTATCACACGATGCTCGTTGGAAAGTACTTTCAGGGTGAAACGGAATTCATACCAGTTCCAGGATGGGACAGGTTCGTGGCTTGGGGCGGCAACAGATACTACGATGCAGAGCGTTTTGATATCTATCCGGACGGGAAGAGAAAAAACCGAACGGGACGGGGGTATCGCACAGAGTTGGAAACAAACGATGTCCTCGAGTTGCTGGATCAGTACGCCACCGATGTCGCACGTGACAAACCATTCTTTCTCTATGTTGCTCCGGTCGCTCCTCATGTTGGACCACAAAAAAAGGAAGTACGCATTCCAGACCGCTGGAAGGATCGGTTTCCTGATGCGCAACTGCCGGTTTCAGCCAACATCAACGAAGCAGACGTCTCTGACAAGCCGGTGGCTTACAGCGACAGGCTACCCTTTACCGATGCCCAGCTTGAATCCATGAGAGTCGTCCAGCGTCGCCGCTTGATCGCGATGTTGGGTGTGGACGAAATGGTCAAACGGATTCGTAAAAAAGTTTCCGACATCGGCCAGGCAAAAAATACGGTTGTGATTTTCACGTCCGATCACGGTTACCTGTTGGGCCATCATCGAATTCAGGGGAAGTCGTTTCCACTTGTTGAGGCAACACGAGTTCCACTTTGGGTGCATTGGCCTGAGAAGATCAAGGCTCGTGACGCTGACCAGCTTTTGGCACATATCGATATTTCTGCCACGGTCGCGGACATCGGCGCTGCAACGCTACCTGACTTTGTCGATGGACGATCGTTCAGGAAAGTTCTACTTGATGAGTCGATCGTTGAACCCGATGCAGTTCGGCAATCGGTGCTGATTGAAAATTGGGAATCACGTTTGAATTCAGCGTCAAAGCAGAAGATTGTCTATTCGTCGATTCTCAAACCAGGCAGCATCTACACGCAGTGGGCGACTGGCGAACATGAATTCTACGACCTGAAAGCTGATCCACAACAATTGGACAATGGCTACGAAGCTTTGGACGGCGTGACGCAAAGTTTACTCGAGGCCGAACTTCATTCCTTGCGCCAAAATGTTTCCAGATATTTCGGGACGATGGTGACGTTAAGCTTTCCAACGGTCAATCGAAGGTTCATCGGTCCCGATATCGAACTGCAGGGATTTGCTGAATCCACCAGTGGCAAGAGCCAGGTGAACATTTCAATTCGACGAAAGAAAACGGGACAATACTGGAGCGGCAGTTCCTGGAAGAATGAAATGGTCCGCATACCGACCGAGTCTCCCATCGGCGCGGGGTTACTTCATGCCTGGCGTGTCGAACCGGAAATTGCGGAACTCGAAGCAGGGGAAAAGTTGACCATCGAGGTTTATGCGGAGGATTTGATTTCGCCAAACGCATCAACTCGAAAACTGGACGTTACTTTCGACAACATGCCACCTGAAACAGTAGTTGTGCGTCCTCTCGACCAGTATATCTACCCCGAGTTTTCCAATTTCGGTGGCAAGATCTCGGATGACCATTTTCCTGGTGATGTCCGGCTGTTTATCTTCAATCTTGATACGCGGAAATATTTGGACGGTGAGCAATGGGTTACCGGGAAAAAATCAGTTTCCGTTTTAATCAACCGCCAACGCGGTCTGTGGCACGCAAGGCATTCACTTCCCGATGGACGCTATGAAATTACAGCCATTGGAAAAGACGCCGCAGGTAACTGGTCGCAACCTTCAAAACCAAACCGTTGCGTGATTGATCGCCGTTGCGAAGAACCAGGCAAACTCGATGAGCCCATTCGCTAGGCTTGTATTAAACAGGTTTAGCAACCTCGCCGCATTGAAAACTACTGAGGCAGGACAATGTCGATCCAGACCATGCGGTGATCCGAAGCGGTTGACAGTTTATTGCCAGGTTCTCCGGGAGCGGGCCAGAATACTCCCTGATTTGATACCACGATTCCTTTCGACGGAAGCACGTAGTCGATCCGCATGTTCCCGGAGTTTTGGTCGTCGAAGTTGGCGGTATCGTTGGCAGGATCGCCTTTGTGTTTCAGGTTCGCTTTGCCTTCTTTTTCGGAGTCGTGTTTTCCTCCGTTGCTCGCGGGAATCGTGTCTGCCAAAACCAGTTCGTGTTCAAGCAACTGATCGATCGCGTTGTCGGCACTGTCACCATCGTGCGGATCCGCATTGAGGTCTCCCGCGATGACAAACGAAGTTCCTTTGGGCAGTCCACCTTGCTTGCCGTTGTCGTCGTAAAGCCAGTCGCAGTTGTTCCTGATGTAGTCCGACCAGATGCGGATCTCGTCATGGTTTCGTTTGCCATTGCGGTCCTCTTCGCCGTCGAAGACCGGCGGCGTTGGATGGCACGCGAGAAGGTGAAATGATTTCGAACCCACCTTGATCGGCAGGTCCCAGTGACTTTTGGAGGAGAGGCGAAAGATATCCAGTGCCTCCTGGGAGTACCAGTTCTTTCCGGATTTAGGATCCTTCGGGAGCAACGCACCGGGCATGTCCTTCCAGAGGAAATTCTGAAACGTCCGAATGCGGTCAGTTTCGATCGGATGCATTGAGAGCACTGCCATTCCATATTGGCCCGGGAACCGACCGAATCCAAAGGCATCACTCGCAGTCCCAACTCGCCTGTCCCCATTGAGATCCTGCTGCGAATCCACTCCCGTGTTAACGGCGCCCACATAGCGATAGGGGTACGTGATTGCCTGTTGGTTTTCCTGCGGCCTGGCAAGAAAGTGTTTTTCGAAAGCAGCAACTGTCTTGCCGCCGTCGAAGTCAACTTCGTTCAACAGCAGCACATCGGGTCGCACCATCTGGATGATAGCGGCGATCCTGGAAACCTTTGCTGAATCTCCTCTCTCAAGTTCTTTCAGTAGCTCGCCTTCCTTTCTGCGATTCAACGCAACATTGAACGTCGCAACCCGAATCGAACCTTCTTTCCTGGTCAGATCATTTGAGCCTGATTGAGCAAGCGAAGTTTCTGCGAAGCATTGAAAACAGAAAACCAACAGCATCAAAAAGAGTATTGAACGAACGTTGTGTTGCGAGTTGTAAGTCATGACTGTTGCTTTCGAAAAAGCGTTGGATTCGTCTGGAATGGGTAATCAAAGACAATTTTGGGCAAAAAAAACAAATTTTTTTTGCTGCATGTTAAACGTAAAAGAAAAGTGATCTCGTTTTGAAACTTTGTTTTGGTACGAGAATGTAAATTTGCTTCGATTTGAATATTAAGATTCTTTGAAAGTACGTTTTTCTGTCAATCATCCGTTTTTGTTTCTCATTTTGGATTTGTTGACGATGGAATGATACCACGGTGTCTTCGTTTACATGTTTAAACCGCGCGAATTGTCGTGACGAACTGTTTATTCATCGTAAAGTTGAAAAAAACTCGCCATAGCCGAATGTTTTTTAAGAATTGCGTTTCAATAAAAACCTGTTGAAACTTCAATGGCGTGTAGACAACGTGAAAAAATTACAGGGATGTCTTTCGTGATCATGTGGTCAACGTTTGTTGCACTTCAGGATCATTTCACAATCCGATCGCAATGTGTTTGCAACTGGTTGCAGTTGAAAATGACGCCGTTTTTTGCCTGGATGAATGTCAATCTTGCTGAATGTTTCACGGTTGGATGTTTCATGAGTGCAAAACGAGAATTGCAGCAGGAAAAAAATTTTTGAATTGGCGAAAACAACATTGAAAAACCTTGGTCGTTTTCTAAAACTTTAGGCGTTGTCAACCTGATGTAGAAACAAACTTCGCTTTTGAACTGATTCAATTGCAGTTTGTGGAAACAAAAGGTTTTACTTTAACCATTTGGTTTTAGTTTATTTCGATGATGATCGTCGTACTTCGCGATGTGATTCAGGTCCATTTTAAGGAGGACGTCCTGTGGCCAAGAAAAAGAAGAAGAAAAAGAAGGTTACCAAGAAGAAGAAAAAGGTAGTCAAGAAGAAGGCTGGCAAGAAAAAGAAGAAGAAGGTAGCCAAGAAAAAGAAGAAGAAAAAAGTAGCCAAGAAAAAGAAGAAGGCCAAGAAGAAGAAGGCCACAAAGAAGAAAAAGAAGAAGGCTACAAAGAAGAAAAAAGCTACCAAGAAGAAGAAAAAAGCCAAGCGCAAGAAGTAAGCGCGACGCTCGTTTCATCTTTGAGTGACACAACGAGAAAGGGCTGTCTTCTACAGCCCTATTTTTATGCGCCAACCCAACCACGACGAAAAGGAAACTGGCCATGATGACGCAAACGCACGTGCTCATTGGCTTGAGTCTGTTTGGACGGCCAGCTGAACCGGCAAGGAATCTGATGGCCATTGCCGGTGGAATCGTGCCCGATGCCGCCATCTTTGTTCTCTATGCGATCGAGAAATCTCGCGGGACTCGGGAGTCAGTAATCTGGTCCGACGTCTATTACAGTCCGTTCTGGCAAGACGTTGTCGCGTGGGGAAACTCGATTCCGCTATGGCTCATGTTGCTGGCGATCGGTTTTCTGGTGAAATTCAAGTCGAAGGCTGTGGCAAGTTTGTTGATCGTGTTTGCCGGCTCCTGTCTTGCTCATATGGCATGCGATTTTCCATTGCATGTTGAAGACGCACATCGGCATTTCTTTCCGCTCTCCAGTTGGCGGTTTCGGTCAGCGGTTTCCTACTACAATCCGAATCACTATGGAGTCCAGGCCGCAAGTTGCGAAGCGCTGCTGGGAGTTGGGCTTTCCATCTGGATGTGGATGCGATTCAAAAACATCTGGGCCAGGGCGGGAATCGTACTGTTGTTGATCAGTTACCTCGCCGTTCCAGCCTGGTTCGCATTTCAATTTTTGAATTCGACCAACTAGCGACGCATCGATCTCTCGTCTGCCGGTAAATCGGATTGAGTGAAATGCCGTTTGAGTTCTCGCTGATTTGCGACAACACAAGCACGCAGCGCAAGCGAGTGAATCGACTGCGAGTTTGACTTTATGTTGCACTTTCTATAGCCGCGAGAGCGCTGGCATGAGGAAAGCCTTGGGAAGCATCTGCTGTCACACCAGGACAAGCGCTGTGCGACCATCCAACGCCTGCCACTAAAGTAACAGGCTAACCATGTCGAGCCTCCGGCTCTCATCAAATGTGCAACTTCAAAACTTGCGCCTCGGGTGACTTTCGACGCGCCTATCCAATGACGGGCAGTTTTGGCGTTGGCGGATTGGCGGCCGCGTTGGCTGCTAAAGTTGTCACCAGTTGTTTGGCGATCGTTTCCAGATAAGGACCAATCGTTTCGTCATCGAAGTTGTCGCCCATCTTTCCCGCATCGCCGCGCTGACGCAGGCTAATGTTTAGCGGAATCTCGCCAAGGAATGGAATGTCGTCCTGTTGAGCGTATTCTTTGGCTCCACCTTTCCCGAAAATGTCGAAGCTCGTGCCGCTGTCGGGACAGATAAAACTACTCATGTTCTCAATCAAGCCAATCACGGGAATTTTGACTTTGCGAAACATGCCAACGGCTTTCACGGCGTCAATCAGAGCAACTTCCTGAGGCGTGCAAACAATCACGGATCCCGTTAGCGGCAAAAGTTGCGAAAGACTCAGTGCGATATCGCCTGTCCCTGGCGGCATGTCGATAATCAGATAGTCCAGTTCGCCCCAGTCCGTGTTGCGAACAAATGTTGTGATCGCCGAGTGCAACATTGGACCACGCCAGATGACGGCTTCACCGGGCGGGATCATGTAGCCGATACTCATCAACGGAATGCCATTGAAGTCCATCGGTGCGATCTGTTCCCCCTGGCCGGCGGCACAGCGACCGCGAATACCGGTTAGCTGTGGAATCGAAGGGCCATAAACGTCAGCGTCGAGCAGCCCGACTGACGAACCGGCTCGTTTGAGCGCGATTGCCAGACTGGTGGCCGCAGTGCTTTTGCCGACACCGCCTTTGCCGGCCGCGATGGCGATGACTGCTTTGCATTTAAGACCGACCGTGCCAATCGGCTGGGGAGGGCGATCGAAATTCTCGATCTTCACGTTGAACCCGGAGTCGGCGAACTGGCCTGCCAGCGTCGATTCGATATTGGCTTTGAATTCTTCCTTGATCGCGGCCGCGAAAGATGTCAGCCCGACTGAAACGTCAACGCTGTCTCCGTTTGCTTCAACGGAAAGAATTTGTTTTTTTAGCCCACGCCCCGTTTCCGGATCAGGGATCTTTCCCAGTGCAGTGCGAACTTGTTCGATCAATTCGGTATTTTCAGACATGAAGCTGTGGATGTTGAAGTTGGATAGCAGAAAGTCGGGCCGCCATTTTGGCTTACGCGGCCCTCAAAGGCGAGGGCGCAGAATCCAGACAGTGCCGATTAATCCTGTTTGGAAGTCTCAGCCAGTACAGAGCTACCACGGTAACCGGGCCAGTGTGGCCTCTTCAACAGACAATCTGCTGGTCGCACTGTTTTCGATGTGCCGGCCAAGCTGTGAGCAAATTTTCCCGAAATCCAGAATCGAACAGCAAGTCGCCGTGGCGCCGGCTTCGGCCAGGACTTTGACCCACGGTTCTGTGGAGCCGTCTCCCAACAGAAAAAGCGGACACTGCTGCGAATTGTTGCAAAGGTTGGCCACCAGTTTCAGTGGTTTCCCGGGTTCAACGGAGAACGAATCGGGCAGCTCTGCAATCAGTGCTGCTGACGGATACGCGATGGCGGCGTTGGCGATTGAATCAAACCCTGGCAACCAGTGGACTGTCGGTGACAGTTCAAGGCCTTCGAGATACCTTTGTACTTGTGACCGCCATCTGGGCGAGCGAACGGCAATGACGATCGGTGCTGGAACTGTTTGACTATTCATCGACGATCTCCTCTTCGAAGACCGATGCATCGACAAGTTCACCGTTGTCGCTTGCGTTTGCTTTCTGGAAAAACGCCAGCCGACGCAAAAGTTTGGCTCGACTGATTCCAAGCAGTTCGGCGGCTTTGGTTTTGTTACCCTTCGCCTGAGCAATTGCACGCTCGATCAGTTGCGATTCGATCCCCAGCAAATATTCGTCGAGCTCGATTTTCGTTTCCTCTTTCGCGGCGAAACGTTGAGCCTTGATGGAGTGTTGAAACGTTTCCGAAAAGTCAGCGATTTCGATGACGCTTCCAGTCGCCTGGGCGGCAGCTCCTTCGATGGTCGAAGCCAATTGTCCGAAGTTGCCTGGCCAATCGTATTCGCAAAGCAGCTCAATTGCCTGACGTGAGAAACCGGAAAACTGTTTCGCCTGTCGGTCGTTGTTGGACTCCAGAATCGCTTGTGCCAACAACGGCAAGTCTTCGCGGCGCTCTGCCAAAGGTGGAAGCTCAATCGTCAGTGTGCTCAGTCGACTGGCGAGTGTTTGATCGAAGGTCGCTTGTGCATCCAGCAAGTTGGTGGACGACGTTGCGATCATGCGCGGTGCCAGCCCCGGCAGTTGAAGATAGCCCAACAGTTCCTGTTGCGATCCGGCATCCATCCTGTTGACATCAATCAACAGTAAAGTTGCCTTGCTGGAATCCTGTTTCAACAGCTCTTTCATCGTCGACTGAACTTGAACCGGATCGGTGATTGAGCAGTGCAATGGAATCAGCTGAGTTTCAGGTTCCGCCTCAGGCGACTCGGAAAACTGGCTTGAGAAAACGGTGCGTGCCAGATGTTCACGGCCAGACCCTTCCGGCCCAACGATCAGCACGTCGCTTTCGCTGTCCGCTGCTGACTGAATCTGGCGACGAACGCGATCCGAACTGGCCGACGAACCGACCAACCGCTTCAGATTGAAACGATCCTGATGTTGTTGCCGCACCATTACCAGAGCGTTGTGTAGCTTCGCGGGAAAGTCAATCGTTTCACGAACATTGATTTCCGGCGCCGCGCTGTCTGAGGCACTTCCTGCGATGAGGTACCCCGAAAGCACTCCACGATGATCGTAAATCGCACTTGCGGACGCGGATCGAATTTTTATTTGCGGCTGGCTGTAGGAAAAAATCTGAACAGGAAACGACTCGATGGCCTGCGGCGTCGCGATCAGGTTCGGCATGATCGCGAGGCCCCTGGCGGCGTTCTCTGTCGCGTCTTCGAGCGGTTCGGTGGTGTAGACAAGGTTCGTGCCGACGAGCGTTTCCAGATCGACGCCAACCCAGGCAGCACAGGCTTCGTTGGCGTAGCATAGCTTTAGCTCGTCGGAAATCATGTACACAATCGAGCTGGACTGATCGAGGATCCGGGTCAGGGCGTTGTTGATTTTTCTGGTTTTCGCCATCAGTTTTGCTGCCTGTTTGATTTGAAGTCCCTTATGGCCAACTTCAAAAGTTCTTTTCGAGGCCACAATCGGGTCTCGGTCAATGTTCGGTCTCTGCTATATTACGCCGCTACAGCAAGTTTATGGAAACGCGGATGGCCCGAGACATCATTTTATCGAATAACCCGTCGCCTGAGGATGACGATCCGCACTTGCGCCCCACGCGTTTGTCGGAAATGATTGGGCAACGCAAAGTGATCAATCGTCTGGAAATCGCGATCGATGCGGCCAAAGAAAGAAAAGAAGTTCTGGGACACATTCTTTTCGATGGTCCTCCGGGGTTGGGTAAGACGACATTTGCGACCGTGATTCCCGCCGAGATGGGCGTGCCGGTTGATTTTCTTTCGGGTCCCACGCTGAAGGCGCCGAAGGATCTGGTGCCCAGTCTGACGAACCTGCGTCCGAGTCAGGTATTGTTCATTGACGAGATTCATCGCATCCCCAAGTCGGTTGAAGAGTATCTGTACACGGCGATGGAAGATTTTCGCATCGACATGATTTTGGGCGAAGGCATCAACGCGAGGACCCATACCTTCAAGCTGAAGCCGTTTACGTTGATCGGAGCAACGACTCGCGCCGGGATGTTGACCGGACCGCTGCGAGATCGTTTTCAGCTTCGTGAACATCTGGATTTTTATTCTCTGGAAGAGCTGACGGAGATCGTTCGGCGCAACGCGACCAAACTGAAGATCGAAATTGCTGACGACGCGGCGATTGAGATTGCAGCCCGATCACGCAGCACTCCTCGTGTCGCCAACAATCGATTGCGTTGGGTGCGAGACTACGCCCAGAGTCGTGCTGACGGAGAGATCACGATGGCGGTTGCCCAGAAGGCACTGGAAGTAGCTGAAATCGATGCGTTGGGGCTTGATCGCCAGGATCGCAAGTACCTCGACACGCTGATGCGAATTTGTCTTGGTGGTCCGACAGGAATTGAAACCATTGCAGCGACAATGAATACAGCAACGGATACGCTCTCGGATGAAGTCGAGCCGTTCTTGCTTCGCAGCGAGTTGATTTTGAGAACGCCTCGTGGAAGGATCGCGACTCCGAAGGCTTACGATCACATGAAGCTGCCTCCACCGGAACCGAAGGAAGGTCAGGAGGGTTTGTTTTAGCGTGTGGCTGCAGCGTCTCGCCGCAGTATGAGTCAGCACTGTGGCGAGACGCCCCAGCCACAACTGGTGAAGCCTCAGTGGTTTGTCAAAGCTGAATTGATGGGCGCCAGGTTTTTGCTTGCGTAAGCATGCTCACGCAAGCGTGGATTGATCAAATCAGGTCTGACTGACAGACACCAGGTAGTTGGGGCTTTGCGAGGAACCCATCTGGCTTGAACGACCATGCATGCTCCCGTTAATCTGTCAAAGACTTCTGTACCGCCAGCACAACGCGTCGAATGGTCTTTTGAACCGTCTCGGTTTTCAGATCTTTGGCTTTTGCAATTTCGGCAACGCTCATCTTCTGCTCGAAGCGCATGTGAAACAACTCCCAACTGGAATCCTTCAGCCGGCTTCGTTCTTTCGTAATCGCGATTGCTCGCCGAAGTTCCATCTCTGAAAACTGTTTGTCAAAAAGCTGCGGGTCGAGTTTTTTGGCTTTGCGTTTTTGCTTGCGAAGGAAGTCGCTGATGTGACGCAGGCAAATTACCTTCACATAGTTTCGAAAACGCTGCTTTGGACGGCGTTCAAATTTGGCCATCCCGGCCGCCACCTTCTCAATGACACCTTCAGTGAGCGCCAAGGCATCCGTTTCAGACTCAGTGTTCTCGCGGGCCAGGGCCAAAATCACTGGAATATAAAGTTCGCGAAATCGTTCCCACGCGGCGGGTTGGTTGTCCTTAAGCTGCTCGATGAAAGCCGTTGATGTCGTTGGAGGATTGTCCATGTACGTTAGTATACACGCACATCCTCCCCAAAGTCATCGCCGAGCCCCGCAAGATCTCGCCCGATCATTTCGCCGACTGCAAGGCTTTTCAACTTCGGCAGAGCCTTCAGTCGTCGCAGTTGTGCATCGCTGAACTTAGAGTTGATCATTTCGATATCTGTCAGGTTCTTCATCAGCAACAGACTGTCAATGCAACTCTCAGTGAGCCCCGAACAATTGCTCAGCACGATTCTTTCCAACGATTCGATCTTTGCAAGTTCAGCGATGGCGTTGTCCTTGATCGGGCACTGGCCCAGGTCAATTTGTTCCAGCTCAAGATGCGAAATTTTACTCAAACCAGCGGCCGTGATTTCTGTCGATCGAAGATTCAGCAGCCTCAAACGCTTCATGCGGGCAATCGTTGTGGCGTGTTCATCCGTGATCGGCATATCTGCAACTCCCAGCGAGTCGAGCCTTTCCGGGATCGGAAGCGATTCCAATCCTTCGCCCGTAATCTTCGTTCCGCTCAGATCCAGCGTGGTCAAGCGAAACTTCTTCAGAACTGGAAAGATTCGATCCCCCGTATCTGTCCCCGCAAGAACCAGCGTCGTCAGCGGCTGGCTGAGCAAAGCGACTCCTTCGGCATTGACGTTCGAGTTTGCAAACATCGCGTGGTCCACGCGTTCAAACACGTTCAGCTGCTCTATCGCCCCGTTGTCGACCCAGCAATTGTTCAAGTCAACTTCCCGAACGGCTCCAAATTCATCGAGCTTGCACTTTCCGTTAACGGATTCGACCCATTCGATCGTCGCTTTTCTGGCTGCCTGCGTTTGCGATGGATCGCCTGTCCACTGTGATGACCACAACCAAACCGCGCCTAACAGCAGAGCCAAAATTCCTCCGGCAATTGCAACAAAATGAAAGCTGTTTTGATCCTTTCTTTTCGTCAACCCTTCAAGACACTTCACCACCTCTTCAGCAGATGAAGGACGCAGTTCTTTCGCGTCAGCGGTCATTTCGTCAACAAGCTGATTGGCCTGTCGAGCAAGATTGCGATTCCGAGCCGTCTGTTTGTAAATCGGCACTTCATCAAGCAGTTCTTTGAAGACGACGCCCAAACAATAGATGTCAGTCCGAGCATCGACTTCTTCTCCCGAAAGTTGTTCAGGAGCCGCATAACCCCGAGTGCCTCCAAACCGCGTCCGCTGAGCGTCTTTGAAAAACGCACTCAACCCAAAGTCAATCAGTTGCACCGAATCATCAGGCCTCACCATCATGTTCGATGGCTTGATATCGCCATGCACAATATCCAGCCGATGAGCGTCGGCCAGCGACCGCGCCGAAGCAGTAACAAGTCGCACAACACCGGAAACGGTCAGCTCAGATCCATTCACATGATCGCGAAGCGTTTCACCCGCAACGTATTCCATCACCAGATAGGGGTGGTCCTGAAAGACATCGTAGTCAATCGGAAACACCATACTGGCAGCATCCTGCCGATTTGCTTTCGCCAGCGTTTTACTTTCCTCCCGAAACAGCCCCAGCCGATCAGAGCCAGCTTGCGGCTGAGTCGCCGGCAGAATTTTCACAACCACAACACGGTCGTGCAAGTTAATCTGCTCCGCCAGATAAACGTCGCTCATCCCCCCGCCCAAGTACCGAGTCAACCGATACTTCCCATGCCAAACAAACGGTAGCTCAAACTTCGGCCCACGTTGATCGAGAACATTTTCGATCAGCCGTTCAATCCGCTGATAATCGTCCGCAGTGCAAATATCATCAAACCGATCGAGTTGTTCAAGTTGCAAATGCAACGAGCCTTGTTGGTTGTTGTCTTCATGCATCGCTATTTCAAAATCAGTACATCGACCAGTCTGTCTATGAAGGCGAATCAAATCATGAAACGTGCCCATCAAAGCACCACGATTCTCCGAGTCGTTTCATGCTGATTCAAATCAATGAGCTGCGTCCCCTTTTCTGCGCGCCCCTTTTCTGCGTCCACAAGTCTGACCCCAGCGTAGCTTTCGCGAGTCCGTCACTCTTGGGCTACCGCAGGTAGCTTCCCACTTCGCCTGTACTCTTGGTATTGCTCGTGAGTGTACCCGTGGGATATGAATGCAGCAGCCTCTCCAATGGCGATTCGATCTGTGATCTTGTCAAAATCAACATTTCTGCCCAATGCGTCACTGGCCTGCCTCAAGGGCCTAACTTCGTATCCAAGTGCTGTACCCATAACGTATTCGAAGTCCGTACGCCCAAAAAGTGCGTATCTCGATGCCAATGCTGAATTCAAATCATCAATGATTGGTTGTCGGAGATCCGGTCTAATTGAGGTATCCATTATTGAAGAAAGGTACAGTTGCTCTACTTCAACCATACGCAAATCGAATTCCAATGCAGAATTCATTTCGGTCAAAATTGGCCCCGTATAGCCTGGCAAATATTGCATTGGATCAGGAAGATAATCGGGGTTGCGTCTCAAGTCATTGAAGATGCGGTCATTGAATCTGTAAATTTTATCATTTGTCTCGTGCAAAAACTTATGTGTTTCGTGGTCATACACCAAGAGACCAGCGTTAATCCGCGGGTGGAATCTGCCACCAAAATCATCAGAGACATTGCCTCCCATCGTAGGGAAACGAACTCCAGCAATTTTTCCCCCAGCCTGTTCGAGTAACTCTTGATGTCTGTGATATGCCTCTGAACGCTCATAAGGACGTTTAAGATTGTCGGGATCATTTTCGCCTATCGAGTTGTCTAATTCGTTAAGGTTCTTAGGCGACGGGAAATTTTCAGCCTCTTGTTCCTCCGGGGATGCCTCTTCATGTTTAAGGTTGTTCTCCGCCTCCGATTCCGTCTTTTCCTCTTCTTGTAAGTTCGCAGCAAGCTTCTCCGCAGCTTTTTTCCTTGCCTCTTCCTCTTTCAACGCTTGAGCTAACGCACTTGCATTTGCGGCAAGGAAGCTGGCTTCGATGGCTGCGCCAGCTGCAGCGGGGTTGCCTTGTGTGATTGTGATCAGAATGCCGTCGAGCACGGCGCTCGCCGGCACGGAACCTGATTTTGGTTTGGTTACGGGAAGAGAAAGTGATCCCGCGGCACCAGCACCTCCCGCTCCGCCAGCACCTCCTGCTTCCCCACCCGCTGATGCGGGTGAGCCCGTGGAAACTTCCGGCGTCTCAGTTTCATCGCCTAAAAGGTCGTTGTAAAAATCGCCAACTGAGTCATACATTTCGGTGCCAAAATTGCTTAGCTCGTCTTTGACGCCGGTCAAGGAATCCTCGATCGCTGACATCGTTCCGGCCAAACTCGAACCGCCGCCGTTAATGCTGTCCAGCGGTAATCGAAGTGGACTTTTGGGTTCTCCTTTGTCAAATGAACTTGCGATCTGCTGCAAGACATTCACAAAGTCCTCTCGATCGCTATTGCCTTCAGGGCTCTGGGCCGCAGGGGCGGGCAGTTGATTGCCGAGTGCACTTTCGGTGATCCACCACGAATCCAAACTCCCAGGTGCTGGCTGTGATTTTCCGGAGCCAGTTTTGGAATCCGGAGTCACGGTGCCACCAAACAAATAGACTTCTCCGTCCTTCTCGCGGATGCCAAACATCTGTCCCTTCCCCGCGCTATCGTGGCTGGCAACGAAAACCTCTTTCAGTTTTTCAGGGTTCGACGCATGAACACTCGAGCTATCGCTGAGTTGTTGCGGGTTTGATTCACCGCTGGCGGGAATGTAAAGTGCCGCCGCGTTGTTGGTCGGAATGCCCGTCGTCTGAGAGCCTGGTGAATTGCTGCTGAACTCAACCAAGGTACCGGCGGCCTTACCGTGATCTGTTTTGGGCAACGCCTGGTATCGTTGATACGCGATTGGGCTGGTTCCTGCCAACTCATTGACGGCAGCCCTGGTTAATGGTCCGCCAGGTTTGGCGGCATTGGATGAGGGGCTCGATGGTTGCGGCGCGGCCTGTG
>CAYUNP010000045.1:26149-31184 GCA_964446085.1 uncultured Pirellulaceae bacterium | reverse complement strand
CATTCAATCTGTTGCCTGTAAAAAGGCACACGTTCCAATGGATGCGACAAAACGATTGTCGGAAGTTCCGCTGATTTCGGTGAACGGAAAGGCGTGGCCGCCGGCAGCAGTGTTCCAGGCTCAACTATCGGTCACTGGCGGCTAGCGCCTCGCCGCTCACTGATTGAGCAGGTATTGCGCTGGAAGCAGCATCCACCTGCGAATACAATCAAAGCATGAAAAGATCGATCCCGTCCATTCCGCAGCTCTACCGAAACGCGATGCGCTGGACGGAAATCGCGTCGGTGCTAAGCAAATTTGGATTGGCCGGCTGGCTGAGCAAATTCAATATCGATTTTATCTCCGATCGTCTCAAGGCACCCGACGGCGAAGTCCTGGCGAAACTGACTCAGGAAGCTCGAATTCGTATCGCGTTGACCGAACTTGGGCCAACGTTCATCAAATTCGGTCAACTGCTGAGCACACGGCCGGACGTGATTGGTCCCAATCTCGCGCGAGAACTCGAAGGCCTGCAGTCAGAAGCCCCCGCCGATCCTTTCGAATACGTCAAAGACATCATCGAAGCCGAACAGGGCGATACGCTGGAGAACCTGTTTATTGAGTTCGATGAAGCCCCTTTCGCCTCGGCTTCGATCGGCCAGGTTCACAAAGCAAAGATTCGCCGCGAATCGGACTGGCTGGGCGATGACCCGGGAGTCAATGATTCTCCTGAAATGGATGTTGTCGTAAAAGTGCGACACCAGGGAATCGAACGCGCTGTCGAAACGGATCTCGACATTCTTGCCGGGATGGCACAGCTCGCTGAGCGGCTGGACGATTTCAAGAATTACCAACCCGTGAAAATCGTCGCTGAAATGTCGCGAACCATGCGACGCGAATTGGACTTTGAAAGAGAACTCAATAATCTGAATCAGTTTCGATCCCTGTTCGCCAACGACGAAGGAATCGAAATTCCAGAACCGTTCAGTCGACTGTCTTCAACTCGCATGCTCACAATGAGCTTCCTGCCCGGAACCCGGTTGAACAATTACGACGGCAAGCCCATCAATGGAATCACCGGTTCGGACATCGCTCGCGAAGGCGCCAATCGGTATCTCGACATGATTTTTAATCATGGGTTCTACCATGCCGATCCGCATCCGGGAAACCTGATGGTCATGAACGATGGCGCCATCGGGATGCTGGACTTCGGTATGGTCGGTCGAATCAGTGAGCGACTCCGCGAGGACATCGAAGCGATGCTTGTCGCGATTGTCAATGAAGACGTCTCAATGCTGACGACGTTGATCAAACGCGTTGGCCGCTGTCCAACAGACATGAACGAAGCGGCGCTTTCAAATGATGTTGCAGACTTCGTCGGACAGTATTCAACTCAGGTTGTGGCGAACTTTGATATGGCCAATGCGTTGAATGACTTTGTTTCGGTCGTTCGCAACTACAAAATTGTGTTGCCAAGCGAAGCTTCGATGCTGATCAAGGTTTTGATTTCGCTTGAGGGAACGGGGCGCTGTCTTTCGCCGGAATTCAGCCTGATGGAAATCATGAAGCCGTTTCAGCGAATGATGGTGCTGAAGCGTCTTTCGCCGGCGAGGCAAATGCGAAAGATGCGTCGATTCTATCTGGAAGTCGAACAGTTGATCGACAAACTGCCTCAGCGCGTGTCGAATATTCTGGAACAGGTCCAGACGGGAAGCTTTGATATCCATCTCGACCATCGCAAGCTTGGCCCGACCGCAAACCGGCTGGTGGTTGGCTTGATGACGAGTGCCCTGTTTCTTGGCTCTTCGCTGATGTTGAGCTACAAAGTGCCGCCGCTGATTTTTCCGGAAACCGGCCCGATCGGAATTCAGGATCTGTCGTTTCTCGGTTTGACAGGTGCAATTGTGAGCCTGCTGATGGGCTTTCGGCTGATGTGGTCGATTCGCAAGAGTGGGAATCTGGACGAAAACTGATTGCGAGTGGCCTTCACGTGGAGGATCATTTCGGCAATCATTCGGCCATGACGATGCTCGAAGATCAAATACAACCGCGACCTTTTTGGCAAAACATTGCCATTGGTATTTCGTTGCTAATCCTGGCAGCTTTGCTTTCTCGCTTCGACGTTGCCATCATTTCAGCGGCCGATCCGGAGCACTGGCCCGGAGACGTCAAGCGAATGTTTCAGCTCTCGGAAATCTTTGCGCATGGATTCGGTGTTGCTCTGGTTGTGTTCGCAGTGTGGAATCTTAGCCCCGAACGTCGTCGCTATATCCCACGACTCATTTCCTGTGTTGCGTTTCCGCCGATTACGGCTCACATCATCAAGTTGCTCGTGGCACGTCATCGACCGACAACGTACCTCGACGAAGACCTTGTTCCTCAATGGCCCGAGTCAGCCGATCCAAGTTGGCTGGGAGCTGGAATGGAAGTCGCCTGGAACACTCATTACTCGACACAGTCGTTTCCGTCTGCTCACGCTGCCATCGTTTGCGGATTGGCGATTGGTATGAGTTACATTTTCCCGCGAGGGCGAAATCTGTTTTTGGTCGTTGCGATCATTGCGGCGGTTCAACGTGTGATCTTTTTCGCACACTGGCCCAGCGATGTTGCCGTTGGCGCTTCGCTAGGCTTTCTGATCTCGGGTGGACTGGTGCAGGAGTGGGGAATCGGTGGCTTGTGCGGCAAGTTCGAAAGAGCGAAACGGGAAGTAGCTTAACTGCGGCGATATAACTCGCGCTCGATCCACTGAAGCGAACCATTGGTCAACGCTTCGGTTCCGCTTGAACGATCGTAGTGCCAGCGACGATCGGTTGGGACCATCGATTCGCATTGCGGCCAGGGAGCAAACGGTTGATGACCAAGAGCACGTTCGAGCTTTCCTGAATCCATTGTCACGTTTCCAGCACGCGGCGGCATCGGCCCGGCTTCGATTCGCGGACATCCAATCAACAAGTCCGGGTCGTAGCCTCCGACGCGATTCACGATCTGAGCAATTTCGTAGAGTGACAGTCGGCGAGGTCCGCCGCAATGATAAATTCCTGAGAGATCGCTGACGGCAATTTCTTCTATGACTTCATTGAGACATTCGACGTAGGTCGGCGTGCGAACTTCATCAAAGTACAACGTGGCTGGGCGATCTTTTGCGAAACGATGTTGGATCCAGTCGATGGCTCCGGCATGCCCGTTGAAGCTGATTCCCATCGGCAGTGAAATTCTCAGGATGCATGAATCCGGACGGCGATCGAGCACAAGCTGTTCTGCTTCGACCATTGTTTTTCCGTAGACGGTAACGGGGTCAACAGGGTCCGTTTCAATGTGGCCACCCTGCCCTGTCCCGGAGTAAACCAGATCGATGGAAAGATGAATCAAACGAATGTCGGTATCCTGAATTGCATCAAGCAAACATTCAACGTTTTTGACATTGAGTTGCTGAGCCATTTCGGGATCACATTCGCAGGCTTTGAGTGCACAACTACCACCGCAATTGATCACCGTACGAATTTGATGGTCGTGGATGACGTCGCGGACTGCGTCGACTTCGGACAAGTCATGTCCGACTATGTTTTCACCTGTCAGATTCCAGTTGCGACGCGGACGTTGTCCGATGACCTTGGAGCCGTAGCGACCGCGAAACCAGTGAAACGCGTTGTAGCCCGACACGCCTGCGATTCCGCAGATTAAAATTGGAAGCTGATCTGCGTCGGCAAGAAAGTTCGGACGGGACGAAGTTTGAATTATTGGGCTGGTGTTCAATGTTTGGGCGGCGTGTCAGGAATTTTGATCCGCGTTAAGATATCCATGAGCCCCGTCCATGTCCAACTTGATTTATGAATTGTATCCAAACCAAAATTTGCGGAATCACGCGAGTCGCAGACGCTGTTGCAGCGCTGGAAGCCGGAGCTGAGGCGATCGGCTTGAACTTTTACGCAAAAAGCAAGCGATTCGTTTCGGTCGCAGACGCCAAGGCGATTGCGGAATCAGTCCAGGGCCAAATGGCAATCGTGGGCGTGTTTGTGAACGCTTCTGTTGAACGGATTTGCGAAGTTGCCTCCGCGGTTGGCTTAAGTCACGTTCAACTTCACGGGGATGAGCAACCCGCGATTCTGGAGAGTCTTCGTGGTCGGTTGCCTGATACCAAATTCATTCGGGCGATTCGGGTTCGGGAAGATGACTTGAGAACGGCCCAATTGGAAATTGATGATTGGCAAATATCCGGTGTGAATCTGGTTCTGCTCGACGCGGCTTCGCTGGAAGGTTTCGGCGGAACGGGGACACAACTGGATTGGCAGCAGTTGGAGAAACTGGAACTCACAGTGCCCTGGTTGCTCGCTGGAGGTCTTACGCCTCAAAATGTTGGCAACGCAATTTCGCTTTGCTATCCTGACGGTGTCGATGTCGCCAGTGGTGTTGAAACAGAACCCGGCATCAAAAGCAATCGACTGTCAGCGGAGTTTGTTTCTAACGCAAACACCGAGTTGTCAAATAACGCGAGGAAAAATAGATGAGCAACGTCAATCCGTATGCTTCAAGTGGCACGGGCTCTGATAAAACACCTTTGGCCAGCATGCCGGATTCCCGGTTGGCCAGTCGCTGGCACAGACTTGCAGCAAGTCTGGTGGACTCGGCGATACTTCTGGTCGCTGCACTCGTTCCAACCGCGATAGTGATGATTGGATATGGAGTGCTCATCGATCCGAGCTATTTGGAAGCTTCTGAACCCTCAATCATTGAAACGGTCATGGTTTCTGTTTTGTTTGTTCTTTGCATGGCCGTCGCCTTTCTGGCTTTTAACGGGTATCTGCTGATGAACCGCGGTCAGACGATTGGGAAATATTTGCTCAAAATACAGATGGTTGGAGACGATGGTGAACTCGTTTCGCTGTCACGAATCTTCATGATGCGCTATCTGCTGTTTTGGATTTTTTCGATGTTCCCGATTCTTTCGTACATCTCGATCTTCGATTGTTTGATGATTTTCGGAGAGCAAAAGAAATGCCTGCACGACCGAGTCGCAGGTACAAAAGTCATTTCGCTTCGTTAAGGTGACATCTGATTG
>CAYUNP010000045.1:17679-26049 GCA_964446085.1 uncultured Pirellulaceae bacterium | reverse complement strand
ATGAGAACTGCGGCGAGACGCCGCAGCCACGGCTAGCGATTTTGAGTCTGCGACTTTTTGTGCAGATGTGGTGCGGGAATTGAGGTTTCGCTCTTACGAATCTCAGACGCAATTTTCCCGACGACCCCACCTTTACCGATGACGACAATTCCACTGTCGGTCACAGTTAATCCCCGTCTGCGATCCGCGTCCAGGTCAAAACCGATTCGGGCGCCCTCTGGAATCTGAACTCCCTTGTCAATGATGGCGCGGCGGATCTGGGCGTGACGCCCAACGTTGACATGATCGAAAAGGATCGAATCGGAAACGCTTGAGAAACTGTTGACGCGGCAATGAAGTCCAATCACGGATCGTTCAACACGGCCACCAGAAATTACGCTTCCTGGACAGACGATGGAATCGGTCGCCATGCCGACGCGACCTTCCTTGTTGTCTTCTCCAAAGACAAACTTCGGAGGCGGACAGTTTTCCTGGAAGGTGCGAATAGGCCATTGCTGATCGTACATGTTGAGCATCGGGTCAACGCTGATCAAATCCATGTTCGCTTCGTAGTACGCGTCGATGGTTCCAACATCTCGCCAGTAAGCTTTTGACTTTCGGTTTTCGTCCCGGAACGGGAATGCAAAAACGCGATGGGAATTGATGATCGACGGGATGATGTTCTTGCCGAAATCACGCTGACTGCCAATTTCGTTGGCGTCTTTCAAAAGTTGCTCAAACAGAAAACGGGCAGAGAAAACGTAAACGCCCATACTTGCCAGGCACTCGTTGGGTCGGCCAGGAATCGTCTTTGGAACAGCCGGTTTTTCATCGAAGCCAATGATGCGATTCTGTTCGTTGACTTGCATGACACCAAATGACTTTGCCGATTCCGGGTCAACCTGAAGGGCGGCTACGGTCAGATCAGCTTTTAGCTTCTGATGGTAGTCCACCATCGCGCCGTAGTTCATTTTGTAGATGTGATCGCCGGCAAGAATCAGGACGCTGGAAGGATTCTCTTTCTCGATCGTGTAGATGTTCTGGTAGACCGCGTCGGCGGTTCCCTGATACCACTGTTCGTCGATTCGTTGCTGCGGTGGAACGACATCGATAAATTCGCCAAGCTCCCGGCAGAAGAACTGTCGCCAACCGGTATTGATGTGACGATCAAGACTGCTGGCCTTGTACTGAGTCAACAAAAGGATCTTGCGGATGCCACTGTTGAGGCAATTCGAAAGCGCGAAATCTGCGATCCGGTAGCCTCCTCCAAAAGGAACAGCCGGTTTTGCACGGTCCCGGGTAAGTGGTTCCAGTCGTGATCCTTTGCCACCAGCCAGAATGACTGCCATCACATCTTTCATCGAGCTCTCCTCCTTGGGGCGATATCGCTATCTTCGACGAGTTGACCTTGGAGCCATGTCCACTTCCAATCAAACACGATCGAAACAGGCAGCGATGCTTCCGATTCTGGCGATTGTAGCCGAGAATCAGCATTTTGAGAAATTTTGCGGTTATCGAAAATAACGGGCCGCTGGAACGACGCACTATGGCCCAACTCAAATTCGGAAAACAGCGGGAATTGTGGCAGCCCTTTACGGTCGTTGTGCCAGCTCACAATGAGGAGAATTATCTCCCGGCGACCCTTTCGAAGCTCAAGGAATCGTTTGAAGAATTGGGAGCAGAAGGCAGAATCATTGTCGTCAACGACGATTCAAGCGATCGTACGCGAGATGTGGCCCTCGAATACGAAGTCGAAATCGTTGATGTAGAGCTCAGAAATATCGGAGCGGTTCGAAATGCGGGTGCCAAGGCTTGCCAAACTGGTTGGCTGTTTTTTCTGGATGCGGATACTTTGCTTCCGGCAAAAACACTGGCGCTGGCCTTGGATCGGTTGGCATTGGGCGATGCCGGGGGAGGCGCTCTGGTATCTGTTCCAGCGGATACAAAAATAAACTTTGTGAAGTGGATGATGTTCTATGCCGTCAAAATCTGTTGGCAATCGATCGGTGGATGGGCGGCAGGATGTTTTATGTTCTGCCGAAGAGAATTGTTTGAAGACTTTGGCGGTTTTGATGAAAATTACTTCGCAATTGAGGAGTTTTTTTTCAGCCGGCAAGTCGCCGCAAGAGGTAGGTTTTCGTTGGTAAGAGAGCCTGTAATTACGTCTGCCCGGAAGCTGACGAGCTATTCCACATGGGAGCTGCTACGGTTCGTGACCATGCCGATTATGCGGTTCGCAGGGCCTTTTCAGTCAAGACTGGGCCTGGAAATTCTTTATGACGATGACAAATCAAGATAGAACAAACGGGACATTTAGCCATTTCGCGACATCCGGCATATTTCGTTCTGTGGCGCGTGTGCAGGGTTCCAATTCCAGTCTATACAGATATTATGGGATCCTACCTTTGTCATTCACAACACGAATATTGGCGGCATGTTGATGCTTCAGGAATTAGGCAAATCCAGATTCGCAGCTTTTGCGATGCTAGTTGGGATCGCCTTTTGGGTGCCAATTTCACTGGTCGCTGAAGAAGTGATCATCGAAGAAGGAAGCTCTCTCGGGAAAGTCGCTTGCGGTGACTATTCATGTTCTCCCTGTTTCGCCAAGCTTGGTGCGGCGTCGTTCACGATGACCCAGGGAGACGACGCTGGTACGATCGAGTTGACCGCTGGGGAGCTTTGGCAGTTCTTTAACGATCAGGGGCACGATTCGGTCAATAAAGTATCTTTGTATCTTGATGTCGACCAACTCGGAAGCGAAGAGAATTTCAATCTTTCGAAACTCAACGTTCAGATTCAAAATCCACTCGGTGGTAGCTTTCTAACCAACACCAGTCTTGGTGCAGACGGATTGATCGTTCCAGGTTACGAAACATCAGCAACTCGTCCTGAAGCGGAATTGAGTTTTGATCTCGGCTACGATTTCATGGAATTGTTTTCGTCCGATAGCAAAGAGCTCGTTCGGGTTAGCGTTGACGCTCCCGTTAACAGCATGATCCCGACCTTTCACCTGGTGGCAGATGATTCCGTGTTTGGGCAGACCAATCTTGGTCAACTGTTTTTGTTCGTCATGTTTTGGGGAGCCGTGTTCCTGATGTTGCTTCACTGGATGAAGCCCGTTCGAACTGCGGTACCGGCACGAGTTGCCACGTCATCACCAGCAGCGCATCGACGCACCGCTTAAGCGTTCCTGTTGATTCCCAGTCGCTGCCTTCTGGCTTCGTAGAACATCACCGCTGCGGCTGCAGAGACGTTCAGGCTGTCTGCGATGCCCAGCATGGGAAGTTTTCCAGCAACCATCTCGCGTTCGGCATGCCAGGCGTCGCTGACTCCATTGGCTTCGTTGCCCAACACGATTGCCGTCCTGCCTGTCAGATCGAATTCAAAAAAGTCCTTCGCCCCCTGAAGAGACGCCACGATCACCTGAAAGTCGTTTCTTTTGAGCCATGATTGAACCGTAGCGGTGTCGCTCAAGCATCCCTGCACCGAGAAGCACGTCCCGAGGCTCGCCCGGATGGTGTTTGGGTGGTACCAGTCGGTTGCTGGGTCAGCCACGATCAAGCCATCGACCCCGGCCCCGTCCACGCTACGCAGGATCGCTCCGAGATTGCCCGGTTTTTCAATGTTTTCAGCAATCGCAATGAGGGGAGATTCCGACTTCAGACTTTCAGTGAACTTCTCGATCGAAAGTTCCGGTCTCGAAGCGACCATCACGATTCCGTCGGATCGATCGCCAAAACAAATCTTCTCGAACAGCTCCACGGTCACCGAATGGGCAACGGATTCAAAACCTGAGTTGAGTCGACGAATCGAATCGAGAGTTTCCGGAGACACGAGCTGCGGACAAATGAACAGCTCCTGCGGATCAATTCCCGCAGAGATGGCACGCTGAATTTCGCGACTGCCAAAGATGGCGATTCGATTCTGTTTTTGACGACCGCGGGAACGGTGTAGTTGAATCAGCTTTTTGATTCTGGGGTTCTGATGACTGGAGATACTTTCCATCGGCTACGTCCCCACCACGAATCTGGCGCAATCGCCTGAAGGCAAAAAACGTCCGTCGGAAGTTTGCAATGAAAGCGAAACTGGTTCGATCATCGAGGCCTGTTCTTTGAAGTGGCGAGCCATCACGAATTCCAGGTCAGACGCATCCCAGGTTGGCGTGTGGCAGCTCAGTATCGCCATCGTGGGTTCAGGGCACAGCCTGGTAGCAAGTTCCACAAGATCTTCCATGTCGCGTTCAATTTGCCAGGTCAGCTTTTTGGCACCGCGGCCAAACGATGGAGGATCAGCTACAAAAATATCGTAAGTGTTCCCTCTTTTGATTTCCCTTTGGACAAATTTCATCGCGTCCTCAACGATCCAGCGAACGGGATGGTCGCTCAATCCTGACGCCGCCGCGTTTTCGCGCGCCCAGGCAACGACGCTTGAGGCGGAGTCAATATGGGCGACTTTCGCACCTGCCGCAGCGAGCGCCATGGTCGAGCCACCGGTATAGGCGAAGAGATTGATCGCTTTCTTGCCGGCGACCTTTTCGCAATGGTTTGCGATCCAATCCCAATTGCTGGCTTGCTCCGGGAAAACGCCGACCTGCCCTGTTGGAGTCTGCTTCAGAAGAAACGTAGACTGATCGTGTTTGATGTTCCACTGATCTTCAATATCACCGTGCCAGGAACAGCGTTCATCCAATCGACTGTCGTAGCTCGCATCGACTTCGTATTCGCTCAATGCGACTTTCGGTTCAAACATTTCGACAGACGGGCTCTCCCGAGCAATCAAACAATTGCCGAAGCGTTCGATCTTGGTGCCATCGCCGAAATCGAGCAACTGATACTGATCTGACTCAAACATTTAATGCCAAATCCAGAGCTTTGGAAACGATTGCTGAAGCCTGGTAACTGCCAAATGGGAAACTTTGGTTTTGCGAACAACGAGGCACTGCAAATGCTTGAGTTGATAGAGCAGTTCGATCGTCTGATCGGTAATCAATGTGCCTTCAAGGTCCAGCACCTGAGCTGATTTCAATTCAGCCTTTTGTAGCAAACTGGAATCGGTAACTGGATCGCCATGGAAGTCCACGACGTTTCGATTCCGATACCGCGCATCGAAGCCTTGCCATTTTCGTTTTCTGCAAATGGCCAGAATCCCATTCCAGAACGGCTTCTGAAACCAGGCGAGCTTCGTATTTCCGTTTTTTAGAAACCGGTATCCCTTGAATGACATTCCGAGAAACAGAAGCAACGAAATAAACAGCAACAGGAACAGAAATCCACCCAAAATTCCACCGACGACAATCAGCGAAAAGGCCATGAATCCGCTCAGCAGCAACGGAACGACGATGACTCCAATGAGGCACAGTACTTTCATGGGAATCGCTTCGGACATGATCTGCGAAAACCATAGCATCATGCCGGTCGGTTCCATCGGCATCTCATCCAGCGACATTTTCGCCTTGGTGAAACGTGGCCTGACCCAACGGCAGCCGCCGCAGACTCCTCGCTGGTCAAGCACGCCGCCACATTTCGGGCAGCGCTGATGCTTCTGACTGGGAGGAGCGGCAGTCGGAGCACTTGTGCCCACCGCAGCATCCTGTGTTAGCGGAATGGCTGCCTCCTGGCGTGGCGAGGATTGTTTTTCAGTTCGCTTTTTCGGAAGTGGGACTTCGCATTCCTGGTCGCAGCGTGGGCAATTCACGATCAGCCCGGCGTCTTCCGAACTGGCACTCATTTTTTGCCCGCAAACCAGGTACTGACCTGTCTTCTCATCAAAACGAGAGTAGTTGCCGCAGCGAAATTCAATCAGCATTGGATTTGAGAACAGGGAAAAGGCTTTTCAACAATGGATCTTCATTTTAGCACAAAGACCATCGTAGATAATTTTGAGTCGCGAAATGGCGTTGCGAACCGCGAGAATGGCGGAAGAAAAAGCGAGTTGTCCCACTAGGACTCGAACCTAGAATGACGGTACCAAAAACCGTAGTGTTGCCATTACACCATGGGACATCACGCTGTTATGGCCTGATCGAAACCGAGCCATGTACTCTTGTGAGGGCACGTTTTAACAAAAAATGTTCGGTCAAAAAATAGGTCTTTCGGCATATTTTTCCCAAAACGCCCAATCGTTCGATGTGAGCCTTGGATTCTTGCCGTGAAACCCACTTTCGACGCGACAGTCAGGCAGTTTCAATGCCCAAAAAAATGCAAAGGGCGGTTTGAGCGAGAAAGGGCAAGACGTTCTCGCCGGCCGCTGTGGTGCTGTTTGACAACTCGATTTTCCCCCTGATGCTGCAAGAATTCAGAGCGGAAAGGAGGTCAGACGCGGCTAAATCGGGCAACGGACTACAGGCTTCCGTCTTGCCGCTCACATTTTGCCAGGCAGTGCCTACTTTTCGGTTGCGGAAGCTTCCTTGACGGTCATGTTCTGACTGCCGCCAGCGATCCAGATGATCCAGCCAATGAGTGAGAGGAACAGAATGCACAGGCGATAACAGATCGCCACGATGACGCCTCCAGAAGCCTTGTAGCTCTCGTACATTGCGGCCAGAGCGACTTCCATCCCGCCGACTCCTCCAGGAAGGGGAATCGAATTGGCAAGCATTGCGATCGGCGCCATGACCATGTGCTGAGCATACGAAGGCGCCAGTTCTGAAACGCTCTGTGCGACTAACCAGATCGTCGTCGCGAAGAGGCAATTGGTCACAATGCTGCATCCAATGGCACCAAAGATGGTGATCCGGTTTTGACTGTATAACGCAGCTGCTTCCATGCCGCGGTCAATCAACTCGCCAATCTTTGGTATTCGTGTCATCACGCGAAAGGGAGCCGCTTTTCGAATTCCAGGGAACAGCAGGAAGGAAGTTAAAATCGCGGCGCCAATGAGACTCAGGACACCGACCGTATTGCAAACACTGCCGATCGCCAAAAGCTCTTTTGAATCGCCGATGGAACCGTCGCTGAGATATTGGCTTAGTTGCCAGGCCAGTCCTGCAAAACCAAACATCACCATCAAGCCTATTGCTCGATCAAGGAAGACGCTGAGAATTGCTTCGGGAACGCGATCTTTTTTCGATCGAGCCACATAATAGGCTCGCAGAGAATCTCCGCCGACGACTCCGAATGCGACCAAACTGAAGAAGGCACCAATGTAACCCAGCTTCACCGCTTCGGTGATTGAAAGATCGAGACGAATGGCATTGGCGAGCAGACGCCAGCGCATATAGCTAACCGCAAAGGCGAGGTTCATGGTGAGCAAAGCTGCGGCCATCCACCACAGGTTTTTTTCCTGCTCAAGAAAGGCAGAGAATTGCTCTTTTCTTGAATAGATCAGCCATGTCAGGATTCCGATCGACGCGCCGTATTTCAAAATCGTGATGACTGTTTTTGAATTCACGATTGGGCGGTCGGTGGAAGGAGCAAAGAAGTATTCCTACAAAAAAAGCACTCGCGTCGGCAAGTGCTTTTTCATCTGCAGGTAGCTTACTGATTTAGCGTCTGGCCGCCAACATGCGGTTTCGCTTGGAGCGGCGCTCAGCACGGAGGCGAGCACGGCGTTTTGTTTCACTTGGCTTTTCGTAGAACTCGCGACGACGCATTTCTTTCTTGATGCCACTTCGCTCGACCAGTTTTCGAAATCTTCTTACAGCCTCCTGAATTGATTCTTTTTCACGTACCAGCAGCTTTACCATTGTTTCTCCACAAGTTTGTTTTTCATAAGTGTTCCTATGTCCAAGGGAACAATAACGGGCGATCAAAGGGTGAGGCGCGTACCTTCACCGGGCGAATATTTGAGTCGCGGATTATATGAGATTTTCGTTCGTACTGTCTAGCGGAAACCAACTGAATCCCGGTTTTTCCCCAAATTCATCAGTTTTTCCTGATCGTAAAGGTTGACGCAGTTTCGCTGACTGGCACTTTCAGCAGTAACGCCGGTTTTTGGTTTCTGCGGGTCGATGATGCTCATATCGTCCCAACCTTGATGACAACGGCATGTCTGAGCAAACTGAATCTCTTGATCTTGATCCTCGGGCCTCTCTGATTGAGGATCTTCTTTCGCGACAGGACGATGTCATTCGCCAGCTTGAAGAGCTGGATGAGCAGCTGATGGCAACAATCGAGACGATTCGGCCCAGCCAGGATAAATCTGAAACTGCGGCCGTCGATTCGCTTCAAGAAGACCCAGTTCGCAAAGCAGCATAAGTCAAAGCTGCAGTATCTTGTTTGCCAGTTTCCTGGCCTCCAGTTTCCCGACGTCTCCAGTCTCTATATGGCTGGAATTCCAATTCCTGGATTGAATCCCGTTTACGCTGGATTTTTTTTTGGTTGGGTGAGCTGCTCTACATTGTAGAGAGCAGCAGATTCTCTTTCTTGATCCGTCTGGCTACCGGATTCGCTG
>CAYUNP010000045.1:0-17579 GCA_964446085.1 uncultured Pirellulaceae bacterium | reverse complement strand
AAATTACTTTCCAGGTTGAACTGACTCAACCCTTTCTTTTTGTTGTGGAACCCTTGTTGTAGCCACTTTCTTTGGACTCTTGGCGCTACAAATACAGGTCAATCCAAACAACCGGAACATCTTACGCATTGTTTCCAGTTTTATTTTCTGACAGCAGCTATGCATTCAACCCATAGCCCGCAGAAGTCCGAAGTTACCGAAAGCAAAATCACCCCTCAGGTGAATCAACTTGGAGGATTCGCAAACTTGGGGCTGAACGGGATGGTGGCGATTGAGTTGACCGCCTCATTCCCAGTCGAGAGGTGAAGGAGCTAAGGGTTGGCATGGCGAATGTTTCGCCCGACCAGGTGCCGCCTGCAAGGTTTGAAACGTCAGTAATATTTTGGAGATTTACAATGAAATTGGTTAGAAGTCTGCTGACTTCGGCTGCGTTTGTCGCGGCCATGATGTCGGCCAGCTTCAGCTTCGCTCAGTGTTGTGGTGGCGCAAGCTACGACACAGTGGGTGTTGCTGCACCAGATGCCGGTTGCGGCTGTAGCTACACTGTCATGAAGACAGTCCGTCGCACTATCAACGAGCAACAGCAAGTTACTCGTTACCGCACTGTTAACGAAACTGTTTACGACAATGTTCAGGTTCCAGTAACCTCAAGCACTCGTGAAACACGTTACCGAACTGAAAACTACCAGGTACAGGTTCCCGTTCAGGAAACTATCACACGTACTGAGAACTACACTGTTCAGGTTCCAAAGACCTCTACAGTTATGCGATCAGAGCGTTACCAGGTACAGGTTCCAGTTCAGGAAACAAAGTACCGCACAGAGAACTACACTGTTCAGGTTCCAACCTGCTCAACGATCTTCGTTGACCAGCCTTACACTGTTCAGGTTCCTGTTCGCGAAACTACTTACCGAACTGAGAACTACACAGTTCAGCGTCCTGTTCGTGAAACACGTCAGCGTACTGTAAACTACACAGTACAGCGTCCTGTTCGTGAAACACGTCAGCGCACTGTTACTTCAATGGTTCGTCGTCCTGTCACAGTTCAGAAGTCTCGCACTGTAAACTACACAGTACGGGTTCCTGTTACTGAGACTCGCACACGTACTGTTAGTGAGCAAGTTCGCACACCTGTTACGGAAACAAAGTACCGCACTGTCACTTCGACAAAGCGAGTTCCTTACACAGAAACACAGAACGTTACTGTCAATGGTGGTTCATACCAGACTGTAACTGAGGTCATTCCTGGCCGGTCTTACACTCGCACAGTTGGCGGTTCTGCTGCTGGTGCTGGTGTTGGCGGTGGAATCCTTGGTGGCGGCGGATTGCTTGGCGGCAATGGTGGCGGACTGCTTGGTGGCGGACTGCTTGGTCGTGGTGCTGGAAACGGATGTGGCTGTGCTGCTCCTGCTCCTGCTTCAGATTGTGGTTGCTGTGAGCCAGCTGCTCCAGTTTGCCCACAAACAATTACTTGCCGAACTCCTGATCGCACCGTGTGCAAGAAGGTTTGGGTTCCATCATGCGAAACCAAGCAGGTAACTGTCACAAAGTACCGCTGCGAAAAGCAGTGTCAGCAGGTTCCTTACACAGTAACCAGCTACACTTGCAACACTATTCAAAAGCAGGTTCCTTACACAGTAACATCATTCCGATGCGAAACTCGTTCGAAGCAAGTTCCTTACACAGAAACTACTTTCGTCAACGAGCCAGTATCAAAGGTTGTTAACTACTGCGTAACTCGCATGGTTTCTGAGCAGAAGTCACGCGTTGAGAACTACTGCGTTACCAACATGGTTAGCGAAACAAAGAGCCGTCAGGTTCCTGTTTGCTCAACTCGCATGGTTTCACAGACTCGTAACCGCAAGGTTGCACAGAAAGTTACCAAGATGGTCAACGTGACAAAGAGCCGTCAGGTTCCTTACACAACGACTCGTATGGTCAGCCAGTGTCGCACACGTCAGGTTCCACAAACTGTTACAACAATGGTTTCTGAAACTCGTCAGCGTCAGGTCCCACAGACTGTTACTCGCATGACTAGCGAAACTCGCTCTCGTCAGGTTCCATACACAGTATGCGTTCCAACAACAACAATGACTACAGTTCGACGTCCTCGCACTGTTAGCAAGCAGGTTCCTTACACAGTAAATGTTTGTGTTCCACGCGTCGTTGAAGAGCAAGTTCCTGTAACTGTTAACTCTGCACCTGCTGCATCTTTCGATGCATGCGGTGGAGCTGGAATCGTTGACGGCGGAATCGTCGATGGCGGATTCGGTGGAGCTGGAATCGTTGATGGCGGATTCGGTGGAGCTGGAATCGTTGATGGCGGTTTCGGTGGAGCTGGTTTCGGTGGAGCTGCTGGTGCTGGCCTCGGTTTGGGTGCTGGTAACGGTTGTGGTTGCGGAATGGGCGCACGCCTTGGTGGACGTCTTCGTGGTTTTGCTGGCAAAATCCGTGGACTGTTCTCTGGCATCGGCTGTGGATGTGCTGCTAAAGCATCATCTTGCGGTTGCTGCAACTAGTTGCGAAGACGCTATCCAATAGCGTCAGGCGTATTCGACCCAGGAAGTAATCTGGTCTGAAAATTATGCAGCCCGAGCATCATTGGCTCGGGCTGCTTTTTTGTGCGCCCGCTATTTTGATCATTGAAGGCCGTTCGAATTTCGGGCGGCCTTTTTTTCCCATGTTGAATTACGAATCCCGAGGGGACTTTCGCAGGCGTTTACGTATAATCAAAAGTATGAAAATCAAACAACTTGACCATGTCGCCTTGCACGTCGCGGACCTCGATGCCAGTAGAGCGTTTTACGCGGGAGTTCTTCAACTCAGTGAGCTGCCACGCCCGGCCTTCGATTTTCCAGGGGCCTGGTTTGCGCTGGGAACGCACGAACTGCACTTATTGGGCAACCGCGAGCAAGAAGTGAATTCGCATCACCGCGGCACGCACTTCGCTGTCCAGGTTGTTGATACCGATCCTGTCGTACAGTTGCTGGAATCAAGTTCCATCGAGTTCATTCGGAAAGTCAGACCCGACGGTGCGAAGCAGATTTTTGTGCAAGATCCAGACGGTCATTATGTCGAATTCTGCCAACCGCCGGCTGTGGACTGATTCCAGCCATTTCATGCGCCAAACATGCATTTCGAAGCGGAAATCCCGCGATTTTCCAGTGTTTCAGCTGCTGACCTGTTTTTTTGGAAAAACTTCCAAAGGTTTTCCTGCGACCCGCGAATAACAGAGTAGGTCGTCTGAATTGTAAGGAGAAACTGGAAGATGCCATATCACGTCCCATTTGAACACCGTCATCGCTCGCAGCCTGTCTACATTGGTTTCGAGGCTCCTAAACGTCCGCGAAGAAAGTTCAACTGGTGGGGATTTTGGGGGCTGTTCATGTCGCTCGGTAGCTTCCTGACGGCTGGATTTGCCTCGCCACTGGCACTGCTTGTCAGCCTTAACGGGATGCGAAAAAAGAAGGGCCCTCGAAAGGCGGCCATGGTTGGAACGGTTTTCTCTTTGCTGGGAACCTTGTTGGCTGGTTCAATCGTCACTTTTGCCGTTCACGAGGACAACGCGTATCGCCAAAGGAGAATTGACCGAATCAATCAGGCAGAGATCGCGGCACAAGTGGAGGAGACTCAGGTCGCGATTGCGATCGCAGAAAGCGAACTTGATGAGTTTTGCGAAGACACTGGTTATCTGCCAAGCGGCATCGATGGCAATATGTTGATGCTCAAGCACCTCGACGCCTGGGGCAAAGAGATTCGATACGATGCTGAATCCAGCCCCGCAATGCTTCGAAGCGCAGGAGCAGATCAGACCTACAATACTGATGATGATGTGACGTCAGAAGTTGAAGGAGAGTTCGAGAAGATTGACACTGGTTTGAAGGTGGGCTAGGTCTTGTTGTTTGTGGCACAGTAGTCATTATCACAACCCGACACGCGAGTTCGGTTTAATGTCTAAAGCGGTTAGTTCCTTGGGTTCCTTGCAGAGCAACGAAAAAACTGCGTTCGACCCTGGGTTGCCAAATTCACTGCAACTTCAAAACTCACACGTCGGGATATGATCGACTGCAGTTGGAAACCCGCAGCCACAAACAACACGCCCTTATTTGGGAACGATTTCGATCTCATAGACGTAAGGACATAGCTTTCCTGTGACCCACATGCGTCCGTCTGAGTCAGGCTTGATTGCGATTCCGTTGAGAACTGCCTCGCCGCCGGGTCGTTTGCTGAATGGCCATAGGCCGGCCAAATCGATGATTGCTTCCACGTTGCCAGTCTTCTCGTCGATGCGGTAGATTTTGTCCGACTTGTAAAGGTTGGCGTAGATCTTCGAACCAAAGTGCTCCAATTCGTTGAGCTGCCCAAGCACGCGGCGATCGAGTCGACGCACGTACAGGCGTCTCGTTTCTTCAAACGTTTCAGGGTTGAGGAAGCGAAGATTTGCCGAGCCGTCGCTTACGATTAACTCGTTGCCATCATCGGTGATCCCCCAACCTTCGTAGTTGATTGGGAAACGTTTGGCTTCCTCGAATCCATCTTCGGTTTCGTTGTACACGATGCCAGTTTTGTTCTGCCACGTAAGCTGAATCAGCTGGTCATTGAAGCGCGTAATGCCTTCGCCGAATAGCCTGTCATCGAGGTCGAGTCGCTTCAGGACCTTGCCCGACTCAAGTTCAACTTTTCGCAGGCTCGATCGCTTTTTCAGGCCCGTGCTTTCGTAAAGGTATCCGTCGTGAAAAAGCAGCCCTTGTGTGAAGGCATCTTTGTCATGCGGAACGCGTTGCAGTTCTCTGTATGTAAACTCGGGGATCACGTTTTTAGGCTTTGTCCAGACGGCCAGATAAGTTCCGCCGATCGCGATCACGAAGAACAGGGCCACCAACTCCCAGCGAGTTCGCGACTGCGGCATCGTGTTGCTTTTCGTTTGTCGCGGAGGTTCAGCAGCGACTGGCGGGAATGTTCTTCGTTTCTTTTTCTTGGCCATGATTGATTGTTGGGCGACGTTGATTTTTTAAGCTTCTTGTGGCTGGGGCGTGTCCCCATTCCAATCCATCAGTTTAGCACGATGATCGATTTGGCTGAACCGGATTCGAATCAGTTCTCTACAACGCCACAACGACTCGCTGCTTCAGCGACAATTCTTCGGCTTCACAGATCGCAATCGCATCACGAGCCACCTGGCCGCAGAGAGAATCTGAATTTCGTTCGTCTTTCATCGCATCGATGACCTCTTCCATCTCGCGTACAAAAGCGAACAGAGGGTCGGGATCGCCCAGTCCGGAAGGACGCAGCACGGATCCATCGTCACAGAGCACTTTCAGCTGGATCGTTTCGGCGTCGTCGCTGTGTGCGGCAAATTCAAAACAGAGCGTTGCCTTCTCCAGATGGATTTCAAACGCGTGATTGAAAGGACGTCCTTGCTGTCGAACGACACCACCGGTACAGCAGACTGAAACGTCCGGGTCGGGGAACGTGAAGATTGTGTTGCAGTACTCCGGGACGTCGCCGCGCATTCGGCCTCCGCTGTAGACCGTTTTCGGCATGCCAAAGAGCACCCGGATCAGATGCGCGTCGTGCACATGAAGATCGAGCAACGGACCTCCAACTTTTTCGCGGTCGTAAAAATCTTCCAGCCAGAATGGATCCGAGATCACTCGTTTGAAGTTTCCACCCAGAAGCTTGCCGTACTCTCCCGACTGAATCAACTTCATCGCATAGCCGAACTCAAGAAAGAAAGGCAGCACCTGACCAACGAACAAACGGACGCCATGTTTTTCACAGGCCGCTGTTGCGGTGTCGCAATCTTCGAGTTTGAGCGACAGTGGCTTTTCACAAAACACATCTTTGCCAGCTTTTGCACTGGCGACGATGGCGTCACGATGAAGGGCAGGGGGTAGGCAAATGTCGACCAGGTCAATTTCGGCATCGGCGAGAAGTTCATCCAGCGATTCGTAAGCCCGGATTCCGCTCAGGTCGACTTGCTCTCCCGGAGGACCCATGTTGCCTTTGATCGTCGTCCAGTCACCGGCTCGTTTCTGGGCGTCGCGTGAACAAACGGCAACCACCTCAGCCCCTTCGATTTGTTTCCAGGCGAGCCAGTGCATCCAGCCCATGAAACCAATTCCGACGATGCCGACTCTGATACTCATTGTTATAGCTTTTCAAAAAGGACACTGACCATCTGCCCGGTTCGCGAGCATCCGGTTTTCAGGATCGCAGAACCATCAAAGTCTCGAACTTCTTTGCTGACGTTGACGGGGCAATCGGGATCCGGGTTGTCGTAGTTCAACGTTGCAGGAATTTTTCCGTGCTTCAGCGCCAACAAGGAACCAACCAGTTCGACGATGGATGTGCCCGGCCCCAGGTTTCCGAAGTTCGATTTGTGTGCCACGACTGGAACGTCTCCCAACACACTGTGGATCGCTTGAGCCTCCGAAGCGTCATCGCTCCTTGAACCATGAGCGTTTGCAGAAACCAGCCCAATTTCGTTCCTGCTCAGCCCTGAATCAGCGATCACGCTATCGATCGAGGCAACGAACGCTTCCTTTCGATCGACCCGGCTTGGGTCACTGAAACCTCGTGACCAACCTGCGAGTCGAGCGACTGGTTCGATCCCGCGTTTGGCCGCATGTTCGGCAGATTCCAAAACCAACACGCCGGATCCCTCGCCAATGACCATTCCGTCCCGATCACGATCGAATGGGCGGCTGGCGGCCTCAGGTTCCTGAATTCGATTTGAAAGATCCGCAACACCTCGATAGAGCATCGCCGTTAGCGCCATTTGTGAACCGGTGCCACCGGCGAACACGACGTCGACGATCCCGCGTTTGATCAAATCCGCTGCTTCGATCAACGCCAACAACCCGGACGCCTCACCCTGGCAAATTGAGTTGCTTGGTCCTCGGGCATCGATGGCGATTGAAATGTGTGAAGCCGCCATGTTGGGCAAATACTTCAACATCCAGAGCGGCTGAATTTGCCGCATCGCAAACTCTCCCCAGCGATCATGGTGATAGTTTTCGTCTTCGGTACAACTGCGAAAAACACGTGCGACCTCAGCCGGATCAGCGAAGAAGGTCTCTGTTCCAAACAGCGTCCCAATTCGATCCGGGCTGACTACGGATTCAAGTGTCTGTTTTTCAAAGCCAGCATCTTCGAAGGCCAGGTTCGCAGCGGCGCAGCCAAACTGAATCGGCTGGCACATGATCTTGAGTGCTTTGCGGGGTTTGACAAATGGCTTTGGATCAAAGTCATGTATGGGCGCGCCGATACGCAAAGGCAGATCGGTATCGGCAAAGCTTTCTCGAACACGGACGCCCGAAACGCCTTCAAGGAGGTTTTGCCAGAATGCGTCGGTGCCAACACCGATCGGTGACACAACTCCCATTCCGGATACGACAACATCGCCAGTTTGATTCATGCAGGATAAGTTGGGCAAAATCGGTAAAAGTCAGGCGATATCATGGCGTATAATCGTAAATCCGGAAGGTCTTGTCACTGGATAATCCGCTTCTTTCGAGCGTTCCCCGTGACAATTTGTTGGATTCTAACACCCAGGAAAACTCTCCTTCTTCGATTCCCCACTTCAGGACCTCGGGAACCATTCGGGACATAAGGACGACACCAAGGCCCCAGCGTTGATACTCGGGCGAAACATTGGTGCTCATCAGCCGTACGCGTTTCAGCTTGCGACGTCCAAAAAGCAGCCTGAGCCATCCGAATGGGTAGAGCCTTCCGTTGATTTTTTTGATCAGTGGATTGTAGTCGAGCAAGCCGAACACGATTCCGACTGCTTTGCCGTCAACTTCTGCGACGGAGGTCATCTCAGTTGCGATCAGGAACTTCAAATTGGTCGCCGTCGCCGAAAGTTCACTTTCTGACATCGGCGTGAATCCCCACTGAGCAAGCAACGCCGAGTTGTAAATGCGCAGAAAGATGCCGACGTCTTTTGCGAATTCTTTCTTGCTGATCGGTCTGACTTTAACGTTGAATCGTCGTGTTGCTTCTTCGGCAACGAACATCAACTTTGGATCAATACTGTCAAGCAACCCGACCTCAGCGTTGTAGGCGTAAAGGTCCTGTGATTGCTCAAAGCCGTACCCTTTGACCAGCTTGTCGTAGTAGGGCTTGTTGTACGTCATCAGAAACGTTGGCGGCGAGTGAAAGCCCTCGACCAGCATCCCCCATTCATAGTTTTGCGACGGGTTCGCCGGACCTCGCATGAGCGAAATTCCATTGTCACCAAACCAGTTTTTCGCGGCATCAAAAAGAGCATTGGCGACGGCTTGATCGTCGGTGCACTCAAAGAAACCAAACATCCCCCGTTTTTCGTTGTGATGTTCGTTGTGATGGTGATCGATAATCGCCGCAATGCGGCCAACAATTTTATCGCCTTCCATCGCCAGAAAAGTTTGGCACTCAGCGGTGTCATAGAACGGATGCTTCCGATAATTCAGAAGCTCATGAGCGTTGTGGATCAGAGGCGGAACCCAGTTGGGGTCGCCTTCGTAGTGCCCCCATACGAAGTTGACGAAAGCTTTTTGCTGGGCTTTCGTCGAAACGGGAATGACAGAAATGGAACTCATTTGTTGATTTGTTCGACGCTCGGACGCGTAATTTTTGAGAGTTGAGAATCAAGCCCGGTTTGCGGACCACCGCTGCGAGGAACAGTCCAGAACGCTATACTTTACCAACAGTTGGGCTTTCCGTCACTTCCCGCAATCGATTTATGAAAATACTTGTCACCGGAGCAACAGGCTTTTTGGGCAACAATTTGGCTCGAAAACTCCTGCAGCAAGGGCACGAAATCGTAACGACCGTGCGAACCACTTCTGATCTGCGTCCGCTCGATGGTCTGAACGTGGAAACGGCCCATGCCAGTCTGACTGATTCCGCTGCGATGGCTCCGGTCGTCGAAGACGTTGATCTGATCATTCATTGTGCCGCCATGATTCAAATTGGGCACACGAAGCGTGAGGCGTGTATTGCCTTCAATGTCGGATCAACTGAAGTTCTCGCTCAAGCTGCCCGCCGTCGCAACATTCGGATGATTTACGTCAGCACCGTCGATACGTTTGCCGCATCGGCTGACGGAACACCGGTGAACGAGGCGATGGACAGTGAGATGAAGTTTGACTGCTCCTACGTGGTCTCGAAACGAGCCGCCAGTGAGGCTTTCGACAAGGAAGTGGAAAAGGGGCTCGATGGAGTCACCGTTTGTCCCGGCTTTATGTTGGGCCCCTATGACTGGAAGCCATCTTCAGGAGAGATGTTACTCGTTGTCGCCAAAACTCCACTGTTTTTCGTCGCCGGTGGCGGGTGTAGCGTGGTCGATGTGCGAGATGTTGCTGACGGGATCATTCGCGCGGTCAACAAGGGCGTGGCGGGAGAGAAATATATTCTCGGCGGTGAAAACTGGAGCTACATGGAATTGTGGACGCGGATGGCGAAGGTTGTAGGATGTTCACCGCCGCGCAAAAAAATCGGATCATTCATTGCCGGTTTCGCTGGGATGACCGGTGACTTGATTTCAAAGTTTCGCAAGGAAGAACTGGTTGTGAATTCGGCCGCAACGGGGATGGGCCAGTTGCTGCACTTTTACTCCAGCCAAAAAGCGATCGACGATTTGGGGTACTCGATCGGAGATGTCGATGTTGCGATCGAAGACGCCTGGAACTGGTTCAAGGCACACGACTACGCCTGAAGGTTTTTGCGTGCCGAGCCTACAAACTTTTGCGTAGCTGAAGGCCCTGCGTAACCAGCGAGAATTCGAGTTTCTCAAACAGTCGCAGTGACGCTTCGTTTGAAACTTCTGTTTGTGCTTCGACCAGTGTCACACCTTGAGACGCGAGTCGCTTCATCGATTCGCACACCAGGAAGGAAGCCAGTCCCTGACGTTTGTCTTCCTCGTTGACCGACAAATCGTAGAGGCCGCGGCAATTGGAGTGAATAAATGATCCAAGTGGTTGCAGATCCCAATAGGAAACGGTCCCTGCGACATGATTGTCCTTCTTGCGACCGATGGTAAAACGATCACGTTCCGCCGTTCCCAGCGTACAGCATTCCCACCAGGTTTTCTCCAGCGGGTCTGCGATCGCGTTGATCAGGTAGTTTCGCCGTACGTTCAACTGCTGACGGCCGGAGACGCTACGGACATGAGATAGCTCACGCTGCAAAACGGCAACCTGTTTTTCAATCTGGTATCCGTTCCTTTTCATCGCTTCAACAACGGCCACGTCCTCGATCATCGCGCCTGGCACACGACTGCCACCGTAGAGGCCGAGGTAAAATGGTGATTGGGGAAATCGTGAGGCGAACCAGGCTTCGCGGGAACCTTTGGCGACGAGATACTGTTCGGCACGCGAAAGTAATTCGTCTTCGATCTGTTGCTGTTGCTCACACGCTGTTACGCGAAGTTGCGAGATGATGCCGACCGCCGGATTCAAGTCTGCAAGATCTGGCCTGACATCAAAAGCGGCATGTGCAATGCCAAGCATTTCCGATTGACCGTCAGGATTCTCTTTTGTCGCGACGATGAATCCTTCGCGCTCAAAGTAGGGTTTCGAAAAGACGTACTGTTCGAGATCAGAGACCGACAGGTTTGAGTGCAGACCGCGAAACACAGGCTGTGATTGCCAGAGCTTGACGATCAACGGCGGATCGGTGTTGAGAAAGTGACGATAGTGAATCTGGTGGGGCACAGCGAGAACCGCCGTAGGCGATCACAAGGACGCGGTGGATACATGTGATCTCCCAGCGTAACCCATTGAAGCTGATTTACAACTCGGGACCGTCGGCAGCCTGTTTTTGAACCATGAGCCGGGACCGCGAATCTTCATCGTTGTAGGTTCGTCGAATTCGCTCGATATCTTTTAGGCGTTTCAGAAACGCGTCCAGGACGATCGGATCAAAACGGGTCCCACGTTCTGAAATCATGATCTCCAGACATTTTTGAAGTGGGAATTTTGGCTTGTAAGGGCGTTCACTGCTCAACGCATCGAAAACGTCAGCACAGCAGCAGATTCTTCCCTCAATCGGAATTTGGTCGCCTGACAAGCTGTTCGGATAGCCTGTGCCGTCCCACTTTTCGTGATGCGTCCGAGCAATGATGGCGGCCAATTCCAGCATTGGACTATCGACCCCTTCCATGATGAAGCTTCCAACGTTGGCGTGATCGCGAATCCGGGAGTTATCATTGTCAGCAAGCGGCTCCATGATTTCGCAGCCAAGATTACAGTGCTTTTTCATCACTTCGAACTCGGCATTGTTCAGTTTTCCGGGGTTTAGCAGCACGGAATCAGGAATTCCAATTTTTCCCACGTCGTGAAGCTGAGCTGCCAACTCGATTTGACGACAGTAGTTGGGCCCGAAACCGAGTTCATTGGCAATGACAGCACAGTATTTTCCAACACGGATAACGTGTTCTCCGGTTTCATTGTCCCGATATTCCCCCGCTCGGGCGAGGCAGTGAATGATCTGCTCCCGGGAACGTTCAATCTGGGCTGTCCGTACGCGAACCTGATTTTCCAGCTCGTTCGCGTAGTTGGCAATGTGGTCATGATGCCGTTTGACGGTCAACGAATTCTGCACGCGAACAGTCAAGTCGCTTGCATCGACCGGTTTCGCCAGAAAGTCAGTGGCACCCAGGGCGAGTGCTTCCCGCTTGATTTGATTTTCGGAGTTGGCACTGAGGATGATGAAGGGCACCAACATCAGTGTTTGATCCTTTTGCCGCTGACGAAGCAAGTCCAGGCCGGTAATGTTGGGCATCATGATGTCAAGCAGAACGACATCGGGACTCTCACGTTGAATTGCATCCATCGCTTCACGAGAGTCTTCGACGGTAACGAAATTCGTGAACCCGTCACCAGCAAGAAATCTCTTGACGACGCGAATGACGAGTGGTTCGTCATCGATAATCATGATCTTGCAGGATTTTAGCGAGTCTCTGTCGGTCGCAAGAGAAACAGTATCGATCTTACCTCTGGCCGCGGACACGAGCGCTGCTTCGGTAGGCACCGATGCTGATAGCGGAGCCATGTAGGATGAGCTCATTTCGTGACTTGTTCCCTGTTTCATCCTCAGTCTCGCTTCTTGCCTGTTGACGATTAATGGTCCCACCCAGCCGTTATGAATGAATTCATCGCGAATTATCGACCCGGGACTTCGATATTTTTTTCGTTTTCTGAAATTGACGGTGGGAACCTGGACGTGACCGTCATAACTCAACAAATCGAGTTGGAAGCAGATTCGCGAGTCAGAATAACGTTGCTTTTTAGCGCTTAGTCGCTGCGAGGGGCTCAACCACAATCTGACTTCCCATGTACCAGATTTGATCAATCAATTCGATACAACGAGCAGAATCCCCTTCTCGGGCAGCGGTTTCCAGTTTGGTGCTGGGAGGCGTAAAATCATCAAAACCACACGTTCCGCCGGCCCCTTTGAGCCAGTGTGCGAGCGCCGCAATGGCTTCCAGATCGTTGTTGTCTGAAGCCGCATCGAGCTCTTTCAACTTGCCTTCGAGCTGTGGCACAAAATCAATTGCGATCTCCCGAAATGCTTCGTCATCCATTGGAAGGTCGGAAACAATTGGGTCCAGTGCTTCTGACATGCTTTCAAGATGCCGCAGACCGGGCCGATTCTTCTGCGAAACCGAATCCATTCGCGCCGTCTCGGTAAATTCTCTGCTGCACTCTTCAAGGAAACGTTTGACGGCGTCAGCATACTTTGACTGATCTTCTTCTACTGCAGCGACAATCAGCATGTCAAGCGAATTTGAAATGTCTGTCTTTCCTGCAGTATCAGATTCCTTTTTAAGATGTTGAGCGCAGTTGATGGCAGCCAAATTGTCGCCAGAGTCCCATGCATTCTGGAACTCAACCAGTCCGCGCTGCAAGCTCGTTGCAAAATCGGCGCGGGACTCGTGAGTCTCAACAACCTGTGCCTTTGAAGTCGCGCTGGTGGTTGAGGGCTGTGCGACGGTGACAGCTGGTTCGGGCTCGCTCAAGCTTGCCAGTGGCATTTCAGTAAGTTCGCTCTTTGGCTCAACGACCGTTAGCTCCGGTACCATGATGGTTGGCGATTCTGATCTTGGCGGATTGTCTGCTGGTTGCCGACGATATGTTTTGGTGATCGTCAGGAAATTTGAAAGAGAATGCCGAATCAGCTCATCGTCATGGTCTTCTCGTTGACATAGCTCAACCAACGGTCGCAATGACTCCACGATGACTGTACGGCCATGTTTGGTTGAATCGACCTCCAACGCCGAAGCTGCTTTGCCCAATTGACTCCAGTTGCCAGCGTTGGCAGCAAGCCCAATGGACTCCAGAGAACGCAACAGGATCGCCTGGAATCCTTCATCGCTGCGTGCGGCTGGCTGTACACGCTCATGTGACAGAACTTTTTGTTTCGGCAACTGATTTGAAACAGCGGCGACCGGTGGCTGGTCTCCTTGCGCTGATTCGCTTGACATCCAATGAGCCAACGTTTCAATCAGTTGGTCGATGTTGACAGGTTTTGACAGGAATGCACTGAAGCCAAATTCGCGACATTTCTCTTCGTCCTCTCGCATTGCATTGGCAGTCAAGGCGATCACTGGCTTGGTGTAGCCTTGAGTTCGAAGAGTTTTGGTAGCCTGGTATCCGTCCATGATGGGCATCTGAATATCCATCAGCACCACGGCATAATCATTTGCAAGCGCCTTCTCGAGTCCGATTTTGCCATTCTCCGCTTCATCGACATGACAGCCTGCCTTGCCAAGAATCAAGCTGATCAATTGCCGGTTCGGTTTTCCATCGTCGACCACCAGGACTTTGCAAGGCGGAAGTCGGAATTCTCCTGGCATCGATTTGCGACTCTTGGACGCTTGCTGCTGATATTCTTCCAGCGAAATACGTTGGGTGTCCGACGTGTTTCCGACATTGATCTCAAATGAGAACATACTTCCGCAGCCGACTTCACTGTTGACCGAAATTTTTCCGCCAAGTGAATGGATGAGCCGTTTGGAGATTGAAAGTCCCAGGCCAGTGCCGCCGAACTGGCGCGTAATTCCGGAGTCTGCCTGAACAAACGGCATAAAGATCTTGTCAGCCTGTTCTTTCGACATGCCGATGCCGGTATCGTGTACTTCGACTCGCAGTTTTTCGACATTCTTCTGATTTTCGAGAACTTCAACCATTTCAGCCACGATCGTTACGCCACCGTTTTCAGTGAACTTGATCGCGTTTCCGACCAGGTTGGTAATGACCTGACGCAACCGAACGTAGTCGGTGTGAATTGTTTTCGGGAACGTTCCCTTGAAGACGGACTTCAAGTCGATTCCTTTGTCCTGCGCTCTGACCTGAAGGACTTTTTCAACGTCCTGAATCGCGCGAAACGGGCTGTACTGTTCAAGAACAATTTCCATCTTTCCGGCTTCGATCTTTGAAAGATCAAGCACGTCATTGATTAACTCAAGCAGATGTGTACCGCTGGAATGAATCGTCGAAAGGTACTCCAGTTCCTGGTCGCGATCGTCTGCCAAACCTCGTTGGAGCCAGTCGGTGAATCCGAGGATTGCATTCATTGGAGTACGAATCTCGTGGCTCATGTTCGCCAGGAAATCAGACTTTGCCTGGTTGGCAGATTCTGCCGCTTTCTTGCTACGCTGCAATTCAGTCACGTCCTCGAAACAGACCAGTACTCCGTTTCCTTCCGATGACTGTGCCATGACCGGTGAGCAGTTGACCTGGAATGTTGCAATGTCCGGTTGTCCGTCTTCGTTGACGCCACGGTTGAGTGTCATCACGGTGTCCCGCACTTCGATGCCTTCCCTTGATGCGCGATGCCAGGGGAATTCGGTGAGCGACTTTCCGGATGCGTCGCACCAGTTGAATTCCCTTTCCGGGTGGCGCAAATTGAGCGACTCTGATTCGACGCCAACTTTTTCACAAAACACGGTACTGGCAATCTTGATTCGGCCTTCGGTGTCGAGAACAAGCAGTCCTTCCGCGAGACTGCCCAGCGCCTGCCGGACACGACCTTGAGCGGCTGAGTTTTTCGGCGATCGGAAAAGGAAGTGCAGGAACAGCCACGATGCAAGTCCTGTAAATAACAAAAGGAATCCTGCCATTTGCATGAAGGGTGAGATCCTGCTGAGGACAGGGTTCGCAAATCCCAACAAATGATTTTCAGAACGAAGTGGCTCAAAAACAAACTCAACGCGACCCCATTTGCGTTTGCCTTCAACCAGAGCAAGGTCTATTTTGTCATTGGCTTTGATTGCTGTGTCGTTCCACAACAGACGGTGATCCGCAGTTGCTGCAACCAGAACTCCAGCTCCGTTTCGTACTGCAATTGAGCGAACGATTGATCGCTCAGCGGAATTTTCCTTTTGCGAGGAACGCTTGATGTGTTCATCACTTTGACGAATGAATGCTTTGAGATCGCGGCTGTTTCCATCGGTCAACATGATGGAACCGGCGATTGCATAGGAGGTCGCGAACTGACCCCGATCCTGCGCGTATCGGTCGACAACCGAAGGCGCAAGGTCAAGCATGTTCTGAAGTGTTAACGCTGCGACGAGTATCGCCACAAAGCCAAGCACGAGTTTGGATTTTATTCCTAGCCAGTTTTTCATCAAAATTGTCCGTTAATCAGTATCACAACCAGAGCGGCAGTGGTCGTTATCCTTCGCGTTCGACGATTTGTTCAATCGATTCGTCGTCTTCTGATTCGATGATCGGAAGGAAGTCGAATGAAGTCATCCACCACGTTTGGGAGTAGGTTGCACCAAAACTGAGCCCGAGCAATGCTGCGCGAGCAAGCACAGTTACGGCTACACCTGAGAGACTCAAAGCTCCCACAGTGATTGCCGATTCGAATTCTCCGAATTCAGTGTGAATAAAGTCGTGATTCGCTGTATCGAGTTCTTGCCAGAACAAGGCAGTGAGTAAAGTGTTTCCGGCGAACTCCTGGAGCCCTTGTCGACCTGCGGTGCTAATTCGCGAAACGAACTCGCCCGTCAGGAGTCCTGTGTCTACAAAACTCGAATAAGTGTAGGTTGAATACTCTGATGGCGTTGTCAGGATTCTTCGCTGGCCATCAATATCGGCAAAGGAAGAATCGTTACTAAACGTGTTGGCGCCAAAATCGTTAACGACGAAACTTGTCGTGGAAATGGGACTTTCAGGAATCGTGATTTCCGGATCCTCTTGGGGGATATTCGGAGGTCCGGTTTCTGTTAACTGATTTTCGTCGTCTTCAGAATCATCGGTTGATGGTGTTGTTTCGGGAGTTGGCCTGTTATTGTCGGATACGATTGGCTCGCCTGGTTCGACTGGTTCCAGTACGTCCTCAACGGTCACTGTTATTTGCTGAACCGCCGAAAAACCTCCATTGCCATCATTGGCAATCAGTTCGATTTCGAAATTGTTGTCCCCTGATAGCGACGCTTGAGCTTCGAAGTCTGGCGCGCTATTGAACCGAATCGAAGGGCCGTCTGGAGTGATCTCGATAACAAAGAAACTATTGTCGTTTTCAGTACCTGTAAACGAAACTATTGTTGGGTCCAAGTCACCATCTGTTACGGTAATGGAAAGCGATTCGGTAGAGTTCTCATTCGTGCTGAGAGTTTCTGTCAAAATCTCCGGTGCCTGGTTGACCTGGTTAATTTCAAAAGTGATTTCCAGAGGATCGCTTTCAATCAATCCCGAATTGGCCGTTGATCCATCGTCAATTAGAGCGAAGCTTACCGTTCCAATGGTATTTTCAGCGACATCAAATGCTTCGTATGCAAGTCGACTGATGTCTGCAACATTGAACGTCGATCCCATCTCAATCGGAATTCCGTCGAAAGTTATTTGTCCTGGACCGATCCAGTCAATTACACGTATCTCTGCGAGCGTGTTTGGTGTTGGTGAGTCGTCCGAGTCGTCGAACGCAAAATCCGAAACACTGAATTGATAGCTGGTTTCTTCATTGATTGGGACGGTAAAACTTTTTCCTACCGGTTGATCACTGACCGCATTGACATCAAAAGTGATTTCCCGGACCAATGTGTCTTCGTTCTGATTGCCTGCTCCAGTGAGCCCGTCGTCGATTACGGTAAACTCGATCGACGCAGGAAAGTTGAACAGGTTGGCAGTCGGTGTGAATCGCAACTCTGACAGATCTTCTACCAGAATCGTTTCGCCGTTCAAAACCTCACCAGTATTGGTTGCGAGTGTACCACCGGTGACGGACTGAATTCGAATGCTTTCGAATTCGTTGCCGTCAACGTCCATGAACCCAAAAGTCTCACGCGTAAACGAGAAGACTTCGTCTTCGTTGATGGTTTCGGTGTTACTGGTTCCAGTTGGAGCATCGTTGAGCGGAGCGATGTTTACGGAGAGTGTACTTTCCTGACTAGCCAATTGTTCGTCGCCATCGTCAACGACTTCGAAACGAATCGTCGCTACGCCGTCGCCGTTGTCATTGAGATCCGGCTGATAGCTCAACTGATCGATCTGTGAAACGGGAATTGAAATGGTAGAAACCAAATCGCTTTCCTGGAGTTCGTCGCCGCCAAATCTCAGTGTGCCATTCCCTTCAAATCCAAGGAT
>CAYUNP010000044.1:26018-31673 GCA_964446085.1 uncultured Pirellulaceae bacterium | reverse complement strand
GTCAAAATTCCGATGCTCGCCCTTTGGGTTACCATTTTGGCTCAACGGATACGCGAACTTCCAAGAAAGCCCCAGATGATTCCTGCGAAAATTTTCCTTGTCGTTGTCGGATTGCTGTACCTTGCGTTAGGCCTTTGGTGTTCCCTTGACCCCAAGACAACTTCGGAGAAAGTCGGATTTCAGCTGCAGCCAGGTTCAGGACAGTCAGAATTTGTCACCGTTTACGGCGGGCTCGAGCTGGGAATGGCTTTGATCTTCCTGATGCCGCTAATCTGGCACGATTCAACCCGTTTTGCGTTGATTGGTTGCCTGCTGATGCACGCTTCACTGGTGTTGTTTCGAACGACCGCCTACTTTCGATTTACCGGAATCGATTCTTTCACGCATCGACTCGCGATCGGAGAATGGGTTATCCTGTTGGCCGCAGGAATACTCCTGTTTGTGACCAAATCAAATCCACCATCCTGAAAACCATAAATCCATGAGCAATCGTGTTATCGCCATTTTGCCTGGCGACGGAATTGGCGAAGAAGTAACTGCAGAATCAGTCCGCGTCATCGAGAAACTGAACGCCGCCTACGATGCGGGGTTTGAATGCCGCCACGTACCTGTCGGCGGGACCGCATACGATCTGCACGGAACACCGCTACCAGAAGACACGCTTTCGACAGCCCGTGAAGCCGATGCGATTTTGCTGGGAGCCGTCGGCGGCACGAAGTGGGAAACGGCACCGCGGGAACTGCGTCCCGAACGGGCCTTGCTGGGCTTGAGAAGTGAACTCAGTCTGTTCTCCAACCTTCGTCCGGCGATTCTGTTTCCGGAACTGGCCGATGCCTCGACGCTGAAACCGGAAGTCGTTGCAGGGCTGGACATCATGATCGTTCGCGAACTGACTGGAGGCATCTACTTCGGCGGCCCGCGTGGCATCGAAGAAGTCGACGGACAGCGACGTGGCTTCAACACGATGGAGTACACCGAATCGGAAATCGAAAGGATCGCCCAGTCTGCGTTTCGAACTGCGATGCAACGAAACAGGAAATTGTGCTCCGTCGACAAAGCGAACGTGCTGGAGGTTTCTGAACTGTGGCGTGAAGTCGTCAACAAGGTCGGTCAGGATTTTCCCGAAGTGGAACTTTCGCACATGTACGTCGACAATGCCTGCATGCAACTGGTGCGAGCGCCGAAACAGTTCGACGTGATTGTCACCACGAACATGTTCGGCGACATTCTTTCCGATGCCGCCTCGATGCTGACGGGCTCGATCGGAATGCTTCCTTCGGCTTCGCTGGACGCCAACGGAAAAGGCATGTACGAACCGGTCCATGGTTCGGCTCCGGACATCGCGGGGCAGGGCATTGCGAACCCGTTGGCTTCGATCCTTTCGTTGGCGATGTTGCTTCGCTATACATTCAACGAAAATGAAATGGCGGACAAAGTCGAATCTGCCGTGCAGCGAGTGCTGGCCAAAGGAATTCGTACTGGTGACATTGCCAACGCTGGCGAGTCAACGGTTTCGACATCCGAAATGGGACAAGCCGTCCTGGAAGAGTTGAGCTAAATCATGTCTCGCCCCATCATTCCGCCAGCAGGAGAATGCAAACAGGACCCGAATCGAAAAGAGTGTCCCTTGGTTTGCAAGTACAATCACTACGAGTCGCAAGAGGATGATCTCACGATCGACGCGTGGGAGTTGAAATGTCTGGAGTGTGGCTGGCGTGACACCATCGGCCATCGGAGCGACGAGCCTGACCCCGAAGCAGCAGCTGACTTCGATGCAACGGTTTGTCCGTTCTGTAAATTAAAGGACTTGAAAGCGGGAAAGAATCCGTGCTCGGAATGTGAGAGCTGACAGTCACATCCTGAAATTCGATTCGATTTCCTGGCTCGAAAGCCCCTGTTGTCGAAGCTTAAATGCCTGCTTGACGTCTGAGTTGAAGTAAACGATGAGCCCCCAGATGCCAAGTCCAAGCGATGTGGGCAAGCAGTAACATGTGCTCAGCTGCAGCAGCCCCATGAAATGTGATGCGACTCCCCAGCTATAGTTGCGAAAACTGAGTCCACGTATCGCGGCGAAGATCCTGACAATCGCTCCGACCAATGCAATTCCCGACATTGTGAAGATTACAGCTTTGGCGATCAAAGCTGGCTCCGGCGGCATGGGAGCTCTTCCCTGGTTCACATTATTGCCGAGCGGTCCGATAGCTGCGATCGAGGCAAACAACAGCACCACTCCAATCTCCAGGCACCCCTGAATGATCATGCAAATGCAAAGCGGCTTCACCTGCCGCACGAATTTGCCTCGACCACCACCTGGAATCGGCCCATAGAACTCCGAATCGGTGGTTACTGGCGTTGCATAGGGGTTTTCGTTGCTCACTTAATTTCCGTGGTAAAAACTGGTTGGCTATCTGAGGTTTGTAGTACCGCCTAAAGAGATCGTCCAGCTTAAAAACCTGTATTCGTTCTCGGCGATTTCATTGAGAGTCACTTGCGTACTGAAACGTCGTTCCGCTAACAGCTCGGAGAGCTGAGCGACATTGTCGCTCGATTCTCCGAATCGAAAGCGCTTGGTTAAGCCGGACGATCTCAAAACATTGTTCAAACGAGATCATTGTGAACTATTTGTGAGCGACAAGGCGCTAGCCGTCGGTAAGTTACCGCGCCAAACCCGGCGGCTAGCGCCTTGCCGCTCACAGGATTGTGGCCTGGCGGCCACTAACATTAGTCACGCCCTCGCGACAACGTCCTTCATTTTATCCAATCCCGTTTTGGCAACTTCCATCGCGTCCAGCTTCCAGTAGTCGCGATTGAATAGTTCGAGCGAAAAGCAGCCTGCGAATCCGGCATCGATCAACCCACCAATAATTCCTGGCAAATCACAAACGCCGTCGCCGGGATAAACTCGATGCTGGTCACCAATCGTCTCACGAGGCGGATCAGCGGGGTAATCGTTGATATGAAAGACGTGCATCTTCGAGGCTTCGATCATCTTCAAGCCTGCGAAATCTGATCCACCTTTATAGATGTGATAAAAGTCCGGCAGCACACAAGCCTCCGGATGTCCTGCTTCCGTTGCAACATAAGCCAGTTCTCCCAGCCTCGAAAGCGTCTTTGAAAATCCCCAAAGTTCAAGCTGTGGAACAACGCCCACTTCGGCTCCAAGTTCAAGCAACTTTCGGTAGCGGGTCGCGATTGTTGGAAGGTCTGGACCCGCTTTCTTGTGAGCTCCAATTGGTGGCGCGGCAATCCGCTTGCCGCCGATTGCTTTGAGCAATTCCATATCGGCGCGCGCGGTGACCATCGCTTTGGCCCGTGCCGCGTCGTCATCCACAATCCACTGCGCGAACCCGATGGCACTTTCTACCGTCAGTCCAGCATCATCGATTTGTTTTTTGAGATCGTTCAACTTGCCACCAGATTCTTCGAACTTTCGCAGATCGCGAATCCAGGGTTCAATCGCGTCGTAACCAGCTTCGGCGGCAACTTTCACTTGTTCAGGGACCGAAAGCTCTTGCCCGCGAAGGGTGCTTGTATTGAGGCAATATCGAATTTTCGATTTGTCACTGGCAACTTTGGCAGCCGAAAGTTTGCTAACACGATTGGTGGCAAGCACCGCCAAAGCGGATCCCGCAGCGGTGGCTTTGATAAAAGTTCGACGATGATTCATGGGGAGATCCTGAAAGTTTCGATTCACGTAAAACTATAACTGAATTTTGCGTTGGCTTTTTACTCGCTGAGCCTAAAATGCTGCCAGACTTTAAAACCGACAGGTTAGCCATCCTCTGATGAATTCAAACCAGTATCACTACGACGTCATCGTTGTCGGCGCAGGCCACGCTGGCACTGAGGCAGCAGCGGCTTCGGCACGCATGGGCGCAAAGACGGCGCTGCTGACGACCAACCTGGACACAGTTGGGCAGATGAGTTGCAATCCTGCCATTGGCGGTGTCGCCAAAGGCCACCTGGTTCGCGAGATCGATGCCCTTGGTGGACTGATGGGACAAGCCATCGATGCGACTGGAATTCAGTTTCGCATGCTCAATATGCGGAAAGGTCCGGCGATGCACAGCCCGCGGGCTCAGGCCGACAAGCGAGCTTACCAGCACTGGATCAAGTGCACGATCGAACGGCAGGAGAACCTCGACTTGCGGCAGGAGATCGTCGAAGACCTGCTGACCGAAACAACTTCCGACGGTGAAAAGATTGTCGGCATTCGCGTTAAAGGTGACTACGAATATCGGGCTCCAACGGTGATCCTGACCACGGGAACATTTCTGTCGGCGCTGATGCACACCGGCGAATCAAAAATCAAAGGTGGCCGCGCCGGAGAAGGAACCACAACCGGCATCAGTGCAGCACTGAATCGAATGGGCTTTGAGTTGGCACGTTTCAAGACTGGAACGCCTCCGCGGCTCAACAGTCGCACGATCGACTACGACAAAGCAGAGATTCAACCAGGCGACGAAACTCCGCAACCGTTTTCCTTTCTGTCGAAAGATTTTTCGGTCGAGCAAATCCCATGCTGGATCACTTACACCAACCCGGACGTTCACAAACTGATCGAAGCGAACCTGCATCGTGCGCCGATGTACACGGGACAGATTCACGGTTCGGGACCTCGCTATTGTCCTTCGATCGAAGACAAAATCGTCAAGTTTGCCGACCGCGATCGACACCAACTGTTTCTCGAACCCGAAGGGCGGACGACTCAGGAAGTTTACGTCAACGGAATTTCGACCAGCTTGCCACGCGATGTCCAGGATCAGATGTTCAAAATGATTCCCGGGCTGGAGAACGCGCAAATCATGCGTTACGGCTATGCGGTTGAGTATGACTTTTGTCCTCCGAACCAGTTGCGCCCGACACTGGAAACGAAACTTGTCAGTGGGCTTTACTTCGCTGGCCAAATCAATGGCACAACGGGCTACGAAGAAGCCGGTGCTCAAGGTTTGATTGCCGGTGCCAATGCGGCAGCGGCGGTCGCGGATCGTGGCGAACTGATCCTCGAACGCAGTGCGGCTTACATTGGCGTGCTGACCGATGACCTGGTGACGCTGAGCGTTGATGAACCGTATCGCATGTTCACCAGCCGCGCTGATTTTCGCCTGTTGTTGCGGCAGGACAACGCAGATCGCCGACTGACCCGGATTGCAGCTGATTTTGGATTGGTGGATGCACAGCGCGGGCAGGAGGTACAGGAAAAAGAAAATGAAATCGCTCGTGTCTGTGAATTGATCGCCAAGAAACGTGCCGGCCAAATCACGCTTGAGCGATTGCTGCGTCGTCCCGAAACCGTCTGGGACGAACTGGTTGCAGCCTGTCCGGAGTTGGGAGAGGTGTCTCCGGAAGTTCAACAACAGGTGAACTACGACGTGAAGTATTCCGGTTATGTAACGCGTCAACAAACGATGATCGATCGCCGGCGACGGTTGGCGGAAAAGAAGATCCCCGACCATTTTGATTACGAAGGCATGTCCCATCTTCGCCGCGAAGCAAAAGAGAAGTTGACGAAGTTCCGTCCCGCAAACATTGATCAGGCTCAGCGGATCAGTGGGATCACACGTGCGGACATCGATCAGGTGATGTTGAAGCTGGAATCAGGTTCGTAGCTGCCGTGGGGTCGGCTATGTAGCGCTACGGCCGGAAGTTGCAGCC
>CAYUNP010000044.1:0-25918 GCA_964446085.1 uncultured Pirellulaceae bacterium | reverse complement strand
GGTTCGTAGCTGCCGTGGGGTCGGCTATGTAGCGCTACGGCCGGAAGTTGCAGCCACACAAAGCGCTGATCATTCCGCCACGACTTTCTCTTTGTCGCTGGCTTCCTCGTCCTGGTCCACTTCCTCTTCAAAGCTGGCCTGGACGACATCTGACGTTGCCGGTTCTTCACGTCCAGGATTTGGGTGAAACAGAAACGCCTGGTCATAATGCAACTCATCCGGAATGAAAGGCTCATCCTTTGCCGTATGAAGAGGATGGTGGGACATCGGTCCTTCGAGTCGCTTTCCTGCAAAGCGAACTCCATCGTGAACCGTTCCACGCTGAAACGGGCCGGCTCCCAGAATCCAGGTGTTGCTGCTGGTACTTTCGGCTTTCGCCAATCCGGACTGCCAAATCGGCTCGCGTGACTCCCGGTCGTAGGCAAACACGACCAGCTTGGCAACGCCCGACAACGCATCCGTTCGGCCAAGGGAAATTTCCGGAATCACTGGCAGTGAACTTCCCGAGACAACACTGACTGCGGAACTGAGCGCACCGGATTGCGGAATTCCGTAAGTCACATCGTGCCCGTCGGATCCAAGCGCTCCCACTCGTGGCTCGACAACAAGTGTCGCATGCTCACGATCATCCTGGACCAGTGCACCGGAGGCCGTAAGTTGTTGACGCAGCGAACTGGTTACGTAATTCGAATCAATGAACAGATTGGTACGAAGCGACGAGATGTACCGCGAATCCAGATAGACCTTCACACCATTGAGTGCAGAAAAGTCGATTCGATCGACGGCTTTATCAACCGCATCAGAAATCAAAAGCTGTTCGGTGCCAGTTCGGCTGGTCGTCGTGCCGCAACCGAATTGAGTCGTGATCGCAATTGCCAACGCCGCGACCATTCCCATCGTCGTACGATGTGAAAAAAGGAAAAGTGATTTTTGTTTGGCGTCCAAGGTAGCATCAAGCGGTGGAAGTGAATCAGGTTCGGCGCGACGGTAGCAAAATCCCAACTGACCAAGAAGCTGTATTTGCGGGATAAACAACGTCCTGAACGCTGTCTCACCCAAGCTACCCAAGTGCTGTCACTTTCGGAAACTACGTCAACAGATCAATGTTGACCGATATAGGTAGTCTGTTCATAATCCGCGGCGTTGGCAAAGTTGGCAAGCTCGGAAGAGCCGGTCAACGTTTCCAATTGGAGCATCGTCGCAAACTACAAGAGTTACAGGTTTTGCGAACGTTGGAATGAAATGACACGTGCGACCACGTGTCGATCACTTCGGCTCCTACGATGGACTGTGAAATTAATTCTATTTGCGTTACGAGCGTACCGACCACCCAGGGAGAGGATGGATCCATGAATAACAAAACAGTATTCACCACTGGCGAAGCAGCCAAGATCTGCAAAGTGAGTCAGCAGACAATCATTCGTTGCTTTGACAACGGAAGCCTGAAAGGTTTTCGCGTACCAGGCAGTCGCTTTCGCCGTATTCCACGGGATCACCTGTATTCATTCATGAAAGAGAACGGTATTCCTACCGAAGCTCTTGAAAGCGGCAAGCGCAAGCTGTTGATCGTCGATGACGATGTGGATTTGGTAGAGCTGATGGTCGACGCTTTCACGCGTGACAATCGCTTCGACATCCGATCCGCCAACAACGGTTTCGATGCCGGCATGCAAGTCCGTGAATTCCGTCCGGACCTGGTGATTCTGGACGTGATGCTCCCGGATATCAACGGCAAAGAAGTTTGCCAACGAGTCCGCAGCGACGAAACCATGAAGTCACTCAAGATCATCTGCATCTCGGGCATGGTCGAGCAGGACAAGATCCAGGACCTGATGATGGCTGGTGCTGATGACTTTATGAACAAGCCATTCGACGTCGACAAGTTGCTTGAGCGATCTTGCCAGATGCTGGATATGGATGTCATCAACGTTGCCACTGGAACTCAGGGCTAGGTTGCCTGGTCTGACCAGTCGAGACCTGGGAAAGTGAAAACCATTCTCAGGTCCCAGCGAACAAGGCAGTCAGAACCGACACGTGTACAGGAAGTTGCACGGACCATCGAAAGTTGTTTGTAGTATCGCCTTTAGCGATCGTCCGGCTTTAACCAGGCGCTTTCGATTCGGAGAATCGAGCGCAATGTCGCTCAGCTCTCCGAGCTGTTAGCGGAACGACGTTTCAATACGCAAGTGACTCTCAATGAAATCGCCGAGAACGAAAACTACAGGTTTTTAAGCCGGACGATCTCTTTAGGCGGAATGAAACTGCTTTCGGAAAGCCGGTACTACAAACCTCCAATAGTCCACACCCGATCGTCAGGTGGCGATGTGTATTTACTGAAGATCGAACTTCGAGGATCGCAGGGACATAAGGTCGCCACGACTCTACCTTGTCCGCGCGGTGAATTGACACAATGGTTGGCCGCATCTCAAGGCCAACTTTCCAACGATCAGCTTACGAAGTTGATTCGCTCCAATCCGACTTTGTTTTTGATCGCTATCTCCCGAGCGGTTGATTGCACTGGCGCTCCGATTCAATCCATGGTTCAGCTGCTTTCGCGGTTGGACCATTGTTTTTGTGAGAGCAGTGCCCTGGACACTGCGATTGGCCACGTGGTTGAAGTTCAACCGTCAGACCCGGATGCCGTTGGTTGGGATGTCCAGGCCGACGCGCTCTTTGCGGATTTTCTTCACTGCAAGAAACGAAAACAACTGGCAAAGGCACTCGGCAAGTTTATTCGCCATTTCAACAAGCGACTTGTGCCGAAAGAGCAGCGATCGAAAAAGTCTGCCGTGACGAAGTTGGTTAACTCGCTGTTTGTTGATTCCTTTCGAATCAAGCGGCAGAAATTTAGGGGACAGACATGGCTCGAAGCCGATCGTTCCCAGGATCCAGCCAGTTCTGACGCCGCCGTTCTTGGTTTGCTCAAAGAACATCAGGCATCACAACGGAACTTCGAACAGAAACTCCTTGACGCAAAACTTGCCGCCATGAAGCAACTGGCATACGGCGCCAGCCACGAAATCAACAATCCGTTGGCCAACGTTGCAACGCGTGCTCACACCATGCTGGCTGACGAAACGTCTCCCGATCGGCGATTTCAACTGGCTGTGATCCATGAACAGGCAATGCGTGCCCATGACATGATCTCTGACATGATGTTGTTTGCTCATCCTCCCAGGCTGGAAAAGCGATCGGTCGATATGCGGTTGTTGGTTGCTTCGCTGATCCGGGAATGTGAACGGAACATGATTGCGGTCACCAGTTCCCGAGCAAAAATTATCGCCAAAGTTGCCAAGGGAGTTGGACGTGCGAATGTCGATCCAACGCATTGCAAAGTCGCGTTGGCCAGCTTGATTCAAAACGCAGCCGAGGCAATCCGTCACGACGATGGCCAGATCGAAATCAGTCTGCGTCACGACGCTGGAGATCTGTGCATTTCAGTGGCCGACAATGGCGTGGGGGTCGACCAACAGGTCCAACAGCACCTTTTCGACCCGTTTTACTCTGGCCGTGAAGCGGGGCGTGGACTCGGGTTCGGGCTTTCGAAATCATGGCGAATTGCAGAGTTGCATGGCGGCTCGCTGACACATCGCGTCGATGGTGACGATCTATGCACAGTCTTTGAACTGCGTTTGCCGTTGGCGAAGTAGCGGACGCTGTTCCTGCTGCCCGGTACATTCTTGCACCAACTTTTGCTATCCTGCTTGGGAGAATTCCATTGCGTCAATGACGAATTGATGATGCGTTTTGCGGAGACAGGCCAGGAAACATGAGCAACAATCCATTTTCAACTCCGCCAAAACCTGATCCGAAAAAAGTTGAACCGCTATACAAAGAACCGGAAATCGACTCGATTCCGCTTTGGTACGCGATCGTGCCGGTCGTCGTGCTTGTTGGGTTGCTTATTTTTAACGTCGTTCTTTACAAGGATGATGCAACCTACGGTCCTAATCAGATAGCGCTGATCGTTGCCGCAATGGTAGCCGGCCTGTTTGGTTGGGCGATGAAGATCCCGTTCGAAAAAATGCTCAAGGGAATCAACACCAGCATCGGCTCGGCCTTGAATGCGGTTTTGATTTTGCTGATGATCGGTGCGCTTGCCGGCACGTGGCTTATTAGTGGTGTGGTCCCGGCAATGGTTTGCTACGGACTTGAGATTCTCTCGCCGAAATCTTTTTTGGTGGCGACGGTCATCATCTGCGCAATCGTCTCGGTGATCACAGGAAGTTCATGGTCCACGATCGCGACCGTCGGTGTTGCCATGCTGGGGATTGGCAATGCACTTGGATTTCATTCGGGGCTGACTGCAGGTGCGATTATTTCTGGCGCCTACTTTGGCGACAAGATGTCACCCTTATCGGACACAACCAACCTTGCCGCTGCGATGGCTGGTACGGAACTGTTCACACATATTCGGTACATGCTCTGGACGACCGTCCCCAGTATTGTCATCACGATGATTATCTTTTTGATCATTGGCCTGTCACGAGACGTCGCGGGATCCACCGAAGACGCGACCATTCTTTCCAACGCGATCTCGGAGAAGTTTAACATTACTCCTTGGCTGTTGATCGTTCCAATCGGGACACTGATTTTGGTGGCGATGAAAATCGATGCGGTGGTGTCGCTGTTCGTCGGCGCACTTTTAGGCGGCATCGTGGCAATTATCTTTCAACCAGACGTCATCAATGAAGTTGGTGGGCCGGGAACCGGTTACTTACAAAAGTCGTATGCGGCCGTCATCAACGCAATGAAGGCCGAAGTCACCGTCGCCAGCGATCTGGAAGCTGCTCAAAAATTGCTAACTGCCAAAGGGATGAGCGGGATGCTCAACACCGTCTGGCTAATCATCTGTGCAATGTGCTTTGGTGGCGTCATGGAAGCAACTGGATTGCTGCAACGAATCACGCGACTGCTTGTTGCCGGAGCAAAGTCGACGTTCTCCTTGATCGCAACGACCACAGGAAGCTGTGTATTCCTGAACCTGACGGCGTCGGATCAGTATTTGGCAATCGTTGTTCCAGGCCGAATGTTCCAGAAAACATACGAAGATCGCGGACTGGCGCCGCAAAACCTCTCCAGGACGCTGGAGGATTCGGGCACCGTGACGTCGGTCCTTGTGCCCTGGAATACCTGCGGTGCTGCTCAGGCTTCGGTTTTGAGCGTCGGCACGCTGACTTACTTGCCGTACTGTTTCTTTAATATCCTGAGCCCTCTGATGACCATGTTCTTCGCCGCGATCGGTTTCAAAATCGCCAAACTGGCGAAGGGAAACGCTGAAAGCCCTGAGTACGGCGAAGAAGTTGCAGGTCGCTAGCAAACTTCTATCTGTTTGGTGATTTACAGATTTGGTATAGATCGAAGCGTTATCCACTCTTCGATAGAAGTCTCACCATGCCTGATTCCATCCGCTTTTCGACTGTCGCCGTTGTGTTGTTGTGCCTGTTCGTTTCGGCTCCTGATTTGTCAGCCCAAAACCAGAACGTTGACACACGACGGGAGTACGTCCGTTCGTCTTCACCAACCAAAAGTGGCGGACGCGTGATCAGTGAATCGATTGGTGGTCAAAAAATGGTTCGCATCGCGCGTGCTCCGGGAAGCACGACGCCCGACCGCACGTCAGTAAATCGTCTTCCGGATGCAAACCGGAACTTGACCAGTGATGGAAAGTACGACTATCCAGATGGCAATGAAGGTCAGGAGATAACCGCGTTTCGACAAGCCGCAAATCAGGCTCCTCAACTTCAGTTCCCACCTCAGAACCGATTGGCGCAGTGCAATTGCAATGGTGTTCCAGTGCCTCCGCAACAGCTTCAGTTTCCGCAAAGTAGTGGGTTTGCTGGATTTCAAAATCCGTCACTTCAGGCACCGCAACCTTTCTTTCCACAACAGGGCTTTGCCCCACAGCAGGGTTTTGGTGGGCAAGGGCAGGGCGGTTTTCCGTTTCAATCCGGAATCGGCGTGCCACAGTTCAACCAAACGGGCGGCAGCTGGTGGACTCCTTTTATTACGGGATCCGGGTACTACACTCCGCTGCTAAACTTTCGCAACTTGCCCCAGGGATCCTATTTGGGACAGGGAATCATCGGTCAGCCGACCGCCTATGTTGACGGCCAGCCAGTCCGAAATCTACTCCGATACATCTCGCCGTAGGTGTTGTTTTTAGTCAATTAGGCCGGACATCATAACCTGAAGCATGAGCGAGGGACGACGGATCCCTTGCTCACGCTTCGGGTTATGATTTCATTGGCGAGACGCCTCACGGCGGTGCGAAACAAGTGGTCCGATGATCGACAACTACGAAATTGACTCCTTTGGCGTGATCCACCAAATCGACTTTGAGCCGATATCCTACGACCAGGAGTACATCGAGTACTACGAATTCAAAAGCGACAGGACGATCAAGCTTGGCTATCAGCGGCTTGGGTGGATTCTCGGAATGCTAAATCGAATTCCCGATTCCATCCTGGAGATCGGTTACGGTACGGGAACGTTTATCGAAGCGGCACAAATCACGGGAGTACCTCAGTGCGTTGGCTGCGACATCGCTGATTATCCGTTACCCGCAGGTGTCGATTTCATGACCTGGGATCAGGCACTGGTTCCGAAGTGGGACGTCGTTGGCATGTTCGACGTACTGGAACATGTTCCTGACCTGTCCTTTCTTGGTCGCCTAAAAACCAACTACCTCGCGGTCGCTGTTCCCTTTTGCCATTGGAAAGAACTCGGCGACGATTGGTTCCGTGACTGGAGAATGCTGCTGCCGAATGAACACTTGCATCATTTCGACGAAGCGTCGCTTATCGCAACGCTCGATCATTACGGCTTTCGTTGTCTCACGACGAACACGTTCGAAGATGGTATTCGCTTGCGCGAGGGCGAAACAGGACCGAACATTTTGAGCGGATTCTTTGAAAAAGTTGGCAACTGAAATCGCATGCAGGAGCGCCAAAATTGTGGCTGGGGCGCTCATTTTAGGTTGCGGTCGGAAAGAGGCTAAATCTTGTCGTCTCTTGTTCGTGTCAAAGCTCTCTGATGTAGTGCCAAAGGCACGTTTTGTTGCCCAGCCCGGCATGAAAGGCCGGGGCAATGGCGAATCTTCATATCCAAATGCCAAAGGCACGGCACATTTTCGCCGTCGCACAGGAGCGTTCGCGAACAATTTGCCGTGCCTTTGGCACTGTTGTTTTCTGTCGAAACCGCGACCCGGCATTTCATACCGGGCTGGGCAATAAATGTCCCCTTGGGACAAACGCGTTGCATCTGAGACCGTGAAACCTGTGCACGAGTTTGTCACGACCTCTCTGGGATCAAACTTCTCGGAGAGAGCCAAGTGAGTAGCATTTGGGCAAGACGCGCCAGCCACTATAAAGAATCAAAAACCAATTCGCATTTCTGCTCCGACGGCAATGTGTGACTTGAAAGCAGCGGCAAGGCAATCGAGCACATCACTGGCGACCATGGAAGTCTGCCCGCACTTCTCCGCGGCAAAATCGCCCGCGCGACCGTGAACGTGAACTCCCAGCAGAGCAGCCGAAAACGCGTCGTAGCCCTGACCGACCAGAGAAGCGATCACGCCCGTCAACACATCGCCGCTTCCAGCTGTTGCCATTCCAGCGTTGCCAGAAACGTTGCGGTACTCCCGAGTTCCATCGGTTACCAAAGTTCGATTGCCCTTGAGGACGATAATGCTGTTTTGCTCTTTGGCAAACTTGACCGCTTCGGATTCCATTTCAGCCCGACTGGAATAATCCTTGTTGGTCAAATTTGAAAACTCTCCCGGATGCGGCGTCAGCACCGTGGCGCCTTCCCGCTTTCCGAAAAGCGCATGAGAATCGGCAAGCAGATGTAAACCATCGGCATCGATAACGATCGGCTGGGAAACTTCCAGAACCGCCTGCAAAAAATACCGGTCGACTTCGCGGCCCATCCCTGGTCCAACCGCAACCACGTCGGCGACTTCCAGTTGCGTCTTCAAATCCTCAGTAACTGAAGAAAAGTGACCGTTGCTGTCTCGACAGGGAATCGTCATCACGCAGGGATCAAAGCCCGCCACAACCTGGGCAATGGATTCCGGAATCGCTGCCGTCACCAAACCGCTTCCACTGCGAAGTGCCGCCATGGCTGACAGAGAGATAGCACCCGCCATCCCCAGCGATCCGCCAACGAACAGTACGCGTCCAAAGTCTCCTTTGTGAGCGTCAACGGGTCGGGGTTTCAGCCCCGGAACTGAAACTTCATTCGCGACACTGGCGGTTACAACATCATCATCCAGCCTGGCGTCAACGACGGCGACTTCTTTTGCGTCGCCATACACGAAATCGATGAGCTGATTCAGACTGATTCTGCCTGATCGAAAATGGCGTGCGTGCTGTTCAAACTGATGTCGCTTCATGTGAGTGACCTGATTTTCGGTTACAATTTCCTGGTTGACATCAATATCTTATAGAAACCTCTTTAACGGAAGCGATAATGAGCAGTTGCGTTTTGGCATACTCTGGCGGACTCGATACGTCTGTGATTCTTGGCTGGTTGATGGACGAAGGATACGAAGTCCACGCCGTCTATGTTGACCTTGGCCAACCCGGCGAAGACCGCCAACAGGTGCTTGATAAAGCTAACAACGCCGGCGCCAAGTCGGCTCGGATCGTTGACGTCCGCGAGGAGCTTTGCCGCGATTATGCGTTTCCGGTGATGCAGTGGCAGGCAAAGTACGAAGGGCCTTACTTGCTTGGGACTTCGATCGCCCGGCCTTTGATTTCGAAAGTGATGCTACAGGTCGCCAAGGAAGTCGGTGCGACGGCGTATGCCCATGGTGCCACAGGCAAGGGCAATGACCAGTGCCGTTTCCAGTTGGCTGCTGAGGCTTTGGAAGCCGGCATCACGATGATTGCGCCATGGCGAATCAAAAAGTTCCGTGACATGTTTCCGGGACGAACGGAACTGATCAAGTATTGCGAAGACCGAAACATTCCTGTGAAGGCTTCCAAGGCCAAGCCTTACAGTAGCGATGAAAACTGTTTGCACATCAGCTACGAAGCTGGCGAACTGGAGCGACTGGACGTTAACGGCGTCGATCTGGTTGACTTTGGCATGGGAGTCTCGCCGCAGGAAGCTCCTGACAAATCGGAAACCGTTACAATCGATTTTGAATCGGGAGTTCCGGTATCGGTCAACGGAGACAAACTTTCTGCACTTGGTGTCGTTGAAGCTCTTAACGAAATCGGCGGACGCAACGGAGTCGGGCGTATCGACGTCGTCGAAAACCGCTTCGTGGGCATGAAGAGTCGCGGAGTCTACGAATCGCCGGGCATGACGGTTCTCTATGATGCACATCGCTACATCGAACAGCTTGCGATGGATCGTGATTTGATGCACCTTCGCGACCGCCTGGCTCCGGAGGTCGCTGAAATGGTTTACTACGGATTCTGGTTTTGCCCGAAGTTCGATTCTCTGCTGGCTTTCAACAAAGAGGCCCAAAAGACAGTCACTGGCAGCGTGACACTTGAACTCTACAAAGGAAACATACTGGTTTCAAATCGTTCCAGCCCCAACAGCCTGTACGACGAAGACATCGCCACAATGGAAGGTGGCGGTTCTTACAACCAGGACGATGCGGAAGGTTTCCTGAGAATCCAGGGCTTGCCGGGCAGAGTTCAGGCGAAAGTGAATCCGAGAGACTATTAAGTGTGAAGTTAACAGTGTGCAGTGTGAACTTTCCAATGAGGAAACATGACTTATAGATCCTTCGAAGATCTGGAAGTTTGGAAACGATCTTGCCAGCTGGCTGTGCGCATATATGGACTTCTCAAGGAGACTCGGGATTATTCTTTAAGAGACCAGATGCAACGAGCAACTGTGTCGATTCCATCAAATATTGCTGAAGGATCAGAACGAGGGGGAAAAGACTTCATTCGTTTTCTTCGAATCGCGAGTGGATCAGCCGCAGAGCTGAGAACCCAGATTTACATTGCAAACCGTGTCGGAATCATTTCGAATGGTGAATCAAGAGCCCTGGTTCAAGAACTCAAAGAAATTTCCAAAATGCTGTCTGGCTTGATAAAGTCGCTTCGTCCTCAAACCTTGTCATGAAACTTCACACTGCACACTGAAAACATCACACTTCACTATGTTAGAAAACCCAGTTTTACAACGTGAACTTCTTGTCAATCTGCGAATGCCGCGAGCGTTCGTTTTGCTGCTCGTTTATCAAGCGGTGTTGGCGGCAGTGGTTTACTTTGCGTGGCCCAAAGAGAACATTCGACTGGACCTGACCGCTGGAAACGGCTCGGTCGGCAACCTTGTCGACATGGTGTTCCTTGGTCAGTACCTGTTGGCTTCGTTGATGGCACCAAGTTTTGCATCGACTGCGATTTCCGGTGAGAAAGAGCGGAAGACTTACGAGATGTTGCTGGCCAGCCCAATCGTTCCTCAGTCGATCGTGATGGGAAAGCTGGTCGCTGCGTTGACTCATCTGGCGATCCTGATTTTTGCTTCACTGCCGATTGTGATGCTATGCCTGCCGCTGGGAGGTGTTTCGTTTTACGAAGTCATCGCGGCTTACATCGCATTGATATGCGCGGTGATTACCTTTGGAATGATCAGTGTCGCCTGCGGCAGCTTCTTTTCGCGAAACAGTTCCTCGCTGGTGGTGTCGTATCTGGTGATTCTGCCGTTGGCCATCGCCGGAGTTCTGTTCTGGCAGTCGCTTAGCAATTTTGGTGAAACACGTTTCAATCTGGCCATCACGGTGATACCCGGAATCGCCGCGGCGATCATCATTTTCCTGTTCTACATTGTCAGTGCTCGAATGTTGTATCCGCGCGACATGGGCAGCGAAGGCAAGGAAGTCATCGACCCGGACCAGGAAGCAGATCAGGCTATTGGCCTGGTGATTCAACGTGATCAGTTCCCCGATCGGCTGTTCGCGCCGCCGAAGCGTGACACGTTGATGAAGGATGGCACCAACCCGGTTTACGACAAGGAAATGCGGAGCGAGATCTTTGGGCAGGGAACGCTGATGCTACGATTGGCAATTCAAATCAGCATGTTGCTGGCGATTCCAATGATGGCGATCTTCCTGTACATCTGCAAAGATCTTGCGCCTTGGTACATCTCCTACGTGATTCTGTTCAACGTGCTGATTGGCCCTGTTTTCTCGGCCGGCAGTGTTACCAGTGAACGGGAAAGACAGACACTTGACCTTTTACTGACTACAGTGATCACGCCCTGGCAAATCCTGTGGGGAAAATTGCTCTCCAGCCTGCGAGTTTCCAGCGTGCTTTCGTGCTTTTTGCTATGGCCGCTGTTGTTGGCGATTCCGCTGGTTCCAGAGTACCTTTCGAACCTGCCTACGATGGTCGCTTACCTGATCATCTTTTGCCTGACTTGCCTGACCACATCGGTTTTAGGACTATTTTGCTCTACCGTTTTTGGCAAAACAATTACGTCACTAATCGCCACCTACTCGATCATCCTGTTCCTGTATTTGACGCCGATGGCGACCAGTTATTTCGCGTACGAGTATTTCCCCGAAGCTGAAGGGACGCCTGCAGTTTACGCATCGACCGTAACGAGCCCCTTTGCTGCTTCGTTTGCAATGCCGCTGTTTGTTGACGACTATCAAGGCATGACGATTGAATGGACGCCAAGATCACCTTCTGAGTCCGGTTTTCTCAAATATCGCCTGAGCGACTTGAGGCATTTCGCTGGCTACGTTGGCTTTACAGTTCTGCTTAACGGGATACTCATGGGACTGATGACCTGGATGTTCAACTCGCGTTGGCGGGTTTCGTCATCAGGCAGTTGACTTTTTCGAAACGTTCTTCCTTGGAGACAATATGAAATCCACTCGCCTGATTGCGTTGTCTTTGGTTGCCGGGTTCCTGCTTCTTTTGTCGAGCCTGATTGGGCAGGACGTTTTTGCGAGATTGGCTGGGCCTCAGGAGACCGATTCACAACTGCAGCAACAGGAAGATGTTGAGCAGGAAAGTCCTGGCAAGAAAATTCCTCAAGGTGTTGATGTCTATATGGGACGTCGAGTCGCGCAGACGATGGGGCATCAGGGCGCCGACTGGCTGATACGCGATACGCGCGAGCGAGAGGAACGCTGCTCTTTGATGTTATCCAACCTTGGTGTCAAACGCGGGATGACCATTTGTGACATGGGTTGCGGCAACGGCTACTATGCTTTGCAGATGGCGCAGATGACAGGGGAGAAGGGTTACGTCCTGGGCGTTGATGTCCAGCCTGAGATGCTTTCGCTGCTTCGCGACCGCATGGAAAGAAAAGGCGTCGAAAACATCATTCCGATTCTCGGCTCATTTCACAACCCGCACTTACCGGAAAATCTGGTCGACCTGATTCTGTTGGTCGACGTCTACCACGAGTTCTCTCACCCTGAAGAAATGTTGGCAGCAATGCGTAAGAGCCTCAAACCTGACGGCATTGCTGTTTTTCTTGAGTACCGCAAAGAAGATCCCGACGTGCCGATCAAGCCGCTTCACAAGATGAGCAAGGATCAGGTCAACAAGGAATTGACTGCCAACGGCTTCAAGCTGGTCAAGGAGTTTGACAAACTTCCGTGGCAGCACATGATGTTCTTTGGCAAAGACGAGGCCTGGGATAAGGCGAAGAAAACGGAAGCGAATTCGGAAAAGTAAAAGATCTGTCGCTCTACGAGTTTGCCGTCACACGAAGACTAAATACACAAAAAAAGCACGAAAGAGAAATTCTCTTTCGCGCTATATGTGAGTGGGCGCAAAGGGACTCGAACCCCTGACCCCTTCGGTGTAAACGAAGTGCTCTAGCCAACTGAGCTATGCGCCCTCACAGGTTGGCACCAGAATACTGACTTAACGCCAGATTTCAATCGGTGACCATCAAAAGATCGGCAATTCTGTTGGCATACTTTGGGAAATATTGCTTATTTCCCGGCCACGCTATCGGGGAAGCAACTTTTCAGGCAACTTGAACTCAGGACCCAGCCGAGTTCCAGACTCCGTGAAGCGAAGCCACCAGCGAATTGAATCCGATTCAGCGGCCTGAAGACCGTCGGCGTCTCTAACAGACACGCCTTTTCCGCAATGTCGGCAAGTTGATTGACGCCCCAATAACTCGATTGGGAACTGATTGCAGCGACTGCAGCCGTTGCAGCGAGATGTGACAAACAAATGATTCATGGGATCCTCCATGGCCGCAATCTAATGCATCATAACCGGGTCGGCCAAGGGTAATTCCCTGCACAGAGATTCAATTCACATGTCTCAAAATGACATTCTGCAAAAACCCTTGCAGGCGTGCGTTTAGATCACCTGACACGTTTCCAGAATCTGCCTTGGTGTCGCAAGATAGCTAGTATAAAACGGACCGAATTCGGCATACTTGGCGCTGGCTTCATCGAAACGCATGTCGTAAACAATTCGTTTTAGATGAAGCGGATTGGTCGCCCAAAGGGTCACTCCCCACTCCCAGTCATCCAGGCCAACACCGACCGTGATCAACTGCTTGACCTTTCCGGCGTACTTCATGCCACTGCGTGCGTGCTCGGACATCAGTTTGTTTCGCTCAGACGACGAAAGCGAAAACCAGTTCGCGCCCGGGTACCGCCACTTGTTCATCGGATAGAAACAGCTCGCCGGATATTCGGCGCCCGGAAAGTCGGGAGTCAATCGTTGGTAGTTCATCTTTACCAATCGTTTCGCGTAAGCATCCACCTTCGTTTCGATCGCCGTGCCTGCGGCGTCTTCGCCCGATAAAATCAGCCGTTGTCGGTACTGGTCAACGGACTGAACGTATTCCGAAATTTCGCTGAGAGAAACGTACGACCATGTCGGCACCAGTGCCTGTCCGAGTGTCGTGGCCAACAATTGTTGATTGATCGATTCGACTTTAATCGGATCCGGATCCATGACCATCAGCGAAAAGTCTGCTTTGTGCCCTGAGACAACGCCCAATTGCAATCGCTGTGGTGCGGCATCACCGACGGGAGCAAGTACACTTTCGAATCCATCGGGATCGAGCACTTCCATGTCAAACAATTTCGCGCGATCAAAGCGATAGAAGAAGTGCCCACAATGCCAGCCTCCTTCGGGCGTAAGTTGTTCGGTGGTGAGTCCAATATCTGCAGCTGATTTGCTGGCCATGAGTTCGCTTTCGGTTTTGATTTCCAACCTGAAAAGTTTCGTGCCTTTCCATCGAAGTGACAAGGGACTGCGTTAGCCTGGTCCCTCAGAAACCGCACAATCGACAAATTGAAACGCGGATCAGAACATCGACAACGAAGTTGGTTGGAGTGCTAAAGAGAAATACGAATCGGGGCCGATCCCTGAAAAGATGTGGAACCCTCATTTTTAACCAGCACGCAAAGGATTGCTCGCTGAACCCATTGGAGCTTTCAGTATGTGGCGATCTCTTTTTTATTCGTTCGGAATCGGGCTGTTTGTGCTAGGTCTGCAAGCCTTGATCACCGACCATGTGGTCGTTCCCAAGAACACAAAAATCCAGAAACTGATTAAAAAAGTCCTTTCTGATGACAAGGCTGCAAGCGCCGGCGGCGTTGCCATACAGGCCCAAGGCCCAGCCCCTGGAACTTTTGCGAATCCAAACTTACAGGTACAAGCTCCCAACCAATCTGCCTTTAACTACAACACCGGATCGCGATTCGGACCGTCCCGTTTTGGGCCGTCGCAGTTCTCTGGTCCTGCTTATGGCACCGGTTACGGAGGGTCCAGAATCACCACGCAGCAAAATGGATCGGCCGCTTTTGGCGGATTTCGGCCTCAGGGCACCAATGCCCAGCTAGCCGGCTTTCAGACAAGTCCAAGCGGTGAAATAGCCCCCCAATCACCTGTTGCCATGCAAAAGATCTACGTTCGAGAATGGATGCCATGGAGCTTGTTGGCCTCTGGAGCAATCATTTTCCTCTACACTCACACGCTGCATCGCCGTAGATTTCAGGACTAATGTCCGGCGGGTCAATGTTCGTGTTTACACTTGTCGCCCACAATTTTACGATATGGCGATTCGTAAACCAGCATTTGTCTTTAGGGCAGCATGAACCTACCCGATAACATGACGCTCCAGGCCACCCTGGAGAATAGCAGCAGCAAAACTCCAACGGCCGAAATTCGTCAAAAGTTTGAATGGCCTGGTCGCGTGCTCATTTTGCTGGCGATCGTCGTCTCTCCGTGGCTCTATGGATCGATCTATTTTTCTGCTCAGTTTTTCATCGCGATCTGCTCACTGCTCGGGATCGCATTTCTCTGGTTTGAGTCTGGCGTTAGCGAACGAAAGTCGCTGATCTTGCCGTACCTCATGGTGCCCTTGGCGATCGGTATCGTTTTGGCATTGGTACAGCTCATTCCACTTCCCGAATGGGCAGAGTGGCTTGTTGGCAGGCAGAAAGAGCTCTATCCATTGCTGACGGGCAATGAGAATGTTGCACCTTCGATTTCGATGAGTCGATCCGACACGTGGGATCAAATCGGATTGCTATTCGTCGCCTTTGCGGCTCTTTGTCTTGGTTGTCGCTACTTTCGCACGATCAGTCATGTGAAGCTTCTACTGGCCACGATCGCTATCAACGGAGTCGCCATTTCGTTGTTCGGCATGATTCAGTCTTTGACGGCCGAATCAAACACGATCTTCTGGACCGTCCCCTTGCTCAAAGGCGGCGTACCTTTTGGCCCTTATGTGAACCGGAACAATGCAGCTGGATATTTGCTGATCTGTTTGGGTGCTTCGATTGGTTTGGCAAGCATCATGTTGGCCAGGCCTCAGCGTGGCCCGAAACCGTTGGGGACCAAGGACCTTCCTTTTTGGACACAGTTCAACAGACACTTTCTTCGTTTCATCGCAGATCTTGACGCACCCAAAGTCGCAGCACTGATTGCCCCAACAATCATCTCTGCCGGTGTTATGGGGACACTTTCCAGAGGCGGCGTTCTTTCGCTGCTGGCTGGCGCAGTAGCAACGTTGCTATTTTACGGCATGGCCCGTAAACCCAGTTTCTCCGCCTTTATTTTCATTCCTTCGTTTTTTCTCGCGATCCTGTTGGCGTTCTGGCTGGGGATGGGGGAACAGTTAGTTGAGAGACTTGAAAAGATCGAGACTGTCGACGTTACTTCCCAAAGCGATTACAGGATTCAGCACTGGATCGATACCTGGCCGGCGACCAGCGATTTTGGCATACTGGGATCCGGAATTGGGGCTTATGACGAAGTTCATCGCTTGTACAACACCGGCAGGTCCCAATACGTTTATCGTTATGCAGAGAACCAGTTCTATCAAGCGCTTGTTGAAATCGGGTGGCCAGGATTGATCCTGTTGTTGATAGCTTGGGCTCTGTCGTTTTACTTTAGCTGGTTCATGCTGTTCAAAGGATCTTCACCGTCGACCATTGGTATTGGTGTTGCCGGAATCTTCACAACCGTAAGCGTCGCTGTTGCATCGGTGTTCGATTATGGCTTGTACATGCCAGCGAACATGCTGCTGATGAGTATCTTTTGCGGTTTCGTGGCCTTTCATGCCCAATCTCTTTCGACACGATTGAAAAAGAGGAATTGGCTCCACGTTGAAACGAAAAACGGCATCGCTCAAATGCTACTTTTGGTAGTCTTTGCTGCTCTGGCAACGTTCGCACTGGATTTTTATCGAAAATGGCAAATTCAGGCCGCCGTCAGGGAGTATCCAGTTCGAACGTTCGACCTCGACAACCCTGCATTGCCAGAAGTCGATCGCTTGATTGAAAAGATTCAACCCCTCGTTCAACAGACACGTTTTGCAGAAGGTGTTGACTACATGGCCAGACTGTTGATTCACAGGTCAAGACTTCAGATGTTCGCTGCCATTGAAAAGGAAAGTGGCGAGGGAAACTTTGAGTCAGATCCACAACAACTGTGGCTACGAACTTCGCTGGACATGGTTCAGGAGAACTATTGGGGGCTGTATCGAGATGGCCTGGTATTCGATGCGCCTGATTTCCTGAACCGTCCATTTCTCGTTGACAATCTGCCATGGGCAAGGCAATTCCTCCTTGAGAACCGTAAAATTGATCCCATGGAAGCTCAAACACACTTGATGCTGGGACAAGTAAATGCAGTCGCCCAGTCGAGGCGGATGGCATCCGAAGATATGGAGCGGGCAATTTTGCTGGCTCCGAATAAAACAGACCTGAAATATCTCGCTGGCTTTTACTATCTTCAAATTGGTGACAATAAATCGGCTGCAAGGCACTTTAAGTCCATGCTTGAGAATGAGACCAGACAATTTCCCAAAGTGATGAAGGTGATTTTTGGTCTGGCGGGACGAAACACGCTCTCCATCGATGAAATGTCCGTGGTCAACGACGTGATGCCTGACAACCCTGAACTGCTCTACGAACTGGTAGCGAAGTGGCTTACACCGGACACACCAGCTCATCGTAAAGCGCTCGATCGAGCCGATCGTCTGTTGAACGATCTTTCTGCTTCCGATCGGAAATTATTGTTGATCAAGGCTGAGATCAAATTACTGAAAAAGCAATACGAGGAAGCGATTGAGCAGTTCAAGTTCTGCCTGGATTCAAATCCAAACGATTATAAAACTCGCTTTCGCGTCGCTACAATCCTTGAAAAACTCGGTGATTTGGAAACCGCCAAATCCGAACTAGACTACATCCTCAAATTGGGTGACGACGAAACCCTCAAGAAGAAGGTTCGCCAATTACTGAAGAAAATTAAAACGCAACAGGCAGATTCATCCTCGTCAAACCGTTAACTGGCAACACAGGTTTTTAATTGAACGTGGTTTCACCTGTTTGCCTTCCTTAAACATATCGCATCGCATGTCCTTGATCCTCGCAAGTCTGATCCTTTCCGCAATACTCACGTGGATGATGGTGAAGGTCTATTGCCCAATTGCGGACAGAATTGGCCTGGTTGATAACCCGGACAAGACTCGAAAACTGCACGAAACACCCATTCCTCTTGTTGGCGGAATCAGTTTTTGCTCGGCAACGATCATTTCAATACCGCTTATGCTGCTCCTCGGCACATGGGGAGCCGCATACTTCGCCAGCGCGGACCAATGGATCAATAGCTTGTTGCCGTGGGAAATGCCAAAACTGTCAGTTGGACACATTCGGCGTGTCGATGCAATTGAACTTTGCGGCCTCGTGATTGCCGGGCTGTTCCTGTTAGGTGTTGGTGTACTGGACGACTGGAAAGGTATTCGCGGAAGACACAAGCTGATTGGCCAAATTGTTGCTGCAACGATCCTGATGTTTTTCGGTTATCAATTTGAGTCCGTGCAGTTCGCTGGCATGAACATCAGGTTTGGTGTGTTTGCCGGCATACTGATCTACCTGTGGGTTCTGGCCTCGATTAACTCTGTGAATCTTCTTGACGGAGCGGACGGCATTGCCACAACGATCGGAACGATTATGAGTGGTTCGATGGGCGTCATGATGCTGTTTCAGGGCAAAGGCATCGACGCCGTGATCATGTTTTCGATCACTGGTGCATTGATCGCGTTCCTTAAATTCAACTTCCCGCCCGCCAAAGTTTACCTTGGTGATGCTGGTAGCATGATGATCGGATTCTTGCTGGCTGCGATGGCAATTCGTTCCACGTTCAAACAAAGTTCGCTTTTCGCATTCATGGCTCCGGTCACGTTGCTCGCGATCCCATTCATCGATACTGGCGCCGCGATCATACGACGCCGACTGACGGGACGGAGTGTCTTTTCCGTTGATCGCGGGCATCTGCATCACGCCCTTCTGGAAAAAGGTTACTCTCCGATTGCCAGTTTGGTCTGGGTTGCTCTGTTCTGCCTGATCACTGCCGCAGGAGGCGTGATGGCGCTGTTGCAACGTGATTCCGAGATTGCGTTGGCCGCGATTGGCCTGGTCGTCATCATGATGGCGGGTGCCAGACTGTTTGGTTTCGCGGAACTAAAATTGGCCAGTCGTAAAGCCTATGACATGGGGCTTTCCCTGATCCCCAAAGGCAAAAACAAAGGCGAGCCCAGGGAAATCACGGAGTCGACTTACCACGTTCAAGGTGACCGCGACTGGGAAGACTGCTGGGGCGTACTTCGGGACTACGCCAAAGAGCACAACTTCATCGAGATGACCATGGATTTGAATGCACCATGGTTACACGAGGCGTTTCACGCCAAAATGAAAGGCACCGAAACAGTTCGGGAATCGAATTACATCTGGAGTTCATCGGTTCCACTGGTCTTTCACAATCGAATCTTTGGGAAAGTCGACTTTAGCTGTTCGAAGGATTCTGAATCGCATCACGATATCATTGCCGACATCCTGAAAATCACGCGAACGATAGAAGATTCGCTCGCTGAGGATTCCAACGCTGCGTAACGGACATTGATGTTTCACCCGTTGTCCAGCAGCCATCTAACGGAAGTCTCTCGACTTCAACTTCAGGCCTCCCAGGCGACCGGCCATATCTTCGAGACGAGTCGCCACAACGTGAATCACATTATTTTTCTTTTCCAGGCGACCATGCACCACCCATGCTGCGCTGCGACGCGCCACCTGAAAGTAACGTTGCCAGATATGTGGCATGACAACAACATTCGCAGATCCGGTTTCGTCCTCCAGTGTTACGAACGTGATCCCCTTCGCTGTGGCAGGACGCTGACGCAAAATCACAAGGCCGCCAATGATCAAACTTTCGTCGTTCACTCCATCAACAAGTGACCCGTGCGTCCGCACACCCATTTCGGACAGATGTTCGCGATGAAACGAAATTGGGTGTGCTCGCAGTGAAAGCCCAACCGAACGATAGTCTTCGGTGACCTGTTGTTGTGGCGTCAACGAAGGAAGATAAAACGTATCATCATCTTCGTCGTCGACTCCAGCAAACAATGGCTGACTAACAGGCTGCTTCTCCTGCCCAAGCGCTTGCCAAAGTGCCTCCCGGCGATCCTGATTCACGGACCCAAAAGCGTCGGCTTGTGTTAACGTCGCAATCGTGGCTCGACCAAGTCCGGTCCTGCGCGTGAAATCGACAACGCTGGTGAAGTCTCCCGATTCCCGAGCTTCCAGAATCGAATCGACCACGTCACCGCGAACACCGGACACCATCCTCAACCCCAAACGCAGCGCCCAATCGATTCCGTTGGAGCCGCGTTGCAGCGTACAATCCCATTGGCTCAGATTCACATCCACCGGAAGCACCTCAACGTCATGTCGCTGTGCATCTGCAACCAGTTGAGCCGGCGGATAGAAACCCATCGGCTGACTGTTGATCAACGACGCACAAAACGCCGCGGGGTAGTACCACTTCAGCCAGCAGCTCACGTAGACCAACAGCGCAAAACTGGCCGCATGCGATTCGGGGAAACCGTATTCGCCAAAGCCACGGATCTGACGAAAGACCTGACCGGCGAACTCTTCTGAGAGTCCTTTTTGTTTCATCCCCTCCATCAGTTTCGTTTGAAACTTTTCGATCACGCCCGTTTTCCGCCAGGCTCCCATCGCGCGACGAAGCTGATCGGCTTCTCCCGGAGTAAACCCGGCCGCGACGACGGCCAGTTTCATTGCCTGCTCCTGAAAGATCGGCACGCCAAGTGTTCTTTTGAGCACTGCTTCGATTTCTTTGTTCGGATAGACAACTTTCTCTTCGCCGTTTCGACGTCGCAGATACGGGTGGACCATATTACCCTGAATTGGGCCGGGCCGAACGATCGCGACTTCGATCACCAGATCATAAAAGCAACGTGGTTTGAGCCGCGGCAGCATACTCATCTGTCCGCGACTTTCAATTTGGAAAACGCCAACCGTGTCGGCTTCGCAAATCATGTCGTAAACCGTTGGATCTTCCTGAGGAATCGTGGCCAAAGAATAGTCACAGCCCCAATGTTGTTTCACCATCGCAAAACATTTACGAATCGCAGTCAGCATCCCCAAACACAAACAATCGACTTTTAGCAGACCCAACTCTTCGAGATCGTTCTTGTCCCATTGAATCACCGTGCGATCGTCCATCGCCGCGTTTTCGATCGGCACCAGATCATGAAGCTTGCCTTGCGTGATCACCATCCCACCCACGTGCTGTGAAAGATGACGCGGGAACCCAAGAATTTCGTTCACCAGATAACACAGCCGCGAACCGGCAGGCGATTCCGGATCGATGCCCGCTGCTTCACATCGATCAGCCAGCTCGACATTCTGATAGCCGTCGACCTGCTTCGCCAACGCGTCCACGCGATCCAATGACAATCCAAGTGCTTTTCCAACATCACGAATTGCGCTGCGACTGCGATAAGTGATCACCGTTGCAGCCAAGCCTGCTCGATCGCGTCCATATTTTTCGTAAAGGTACTGCAAGACTTCTTCGCGACGTTCATGCTCAAAATCGACATCGATATCAGGCGCTTCGTCGCGTTCTTTGCTAATAAATCGTTCGAACAAAAGATCCGTGATCGATGGATCGACGGAAGTCACGCCCAGACAATAGCAAACCGCCGAATTGGCCGCTGAACCGCGTCCCTGACAGAGAATGTCACGACTACGAGCGTAACGGACCAGATCCCAAACGGTCAGAAAGTAGGCTTCGTAGCTCAGCTCTTCAATCAAGCCAAGCTCGTGTCGAATCGCATGTTGAACTTTATCCGGCACGCCATCAGGGTATCGCCACGCGGATCCCTTTCGCACCAACTCACAAAGAAACTCAATCGGAGTCTGCCCGTCAGGAGCAAGCTCTTCCGGATACTCGTATCGCAATTGACTCATGCAGAACGAACATTGATCCGCGATTCGTGCAGCATTCTCAAGAGCCTCCGGAATGGCAGCGTACTGTTGCTTCCGTGCTTCGATCGAATGCAAATGTCGATGCGCATTTACGATTCGCAAATCACCCGCCATTTCGATCGTCGTGCGATGTCGGATTGCAGTTTGACAATCATGCAGCGGCAGCCGTCCCGGTACGTGATAGAGCACGTCGCCAGCAGCGGTTAGTGGCAAACCATGTTTTTCAGAAAGCGTTTTTAGTTGGTGAATTCGCCAGTTGTCATCAACACCCTTATACAGGCTCGCCAAAATGGAGGCTCGATCACCAAAGCGTTCCCGAAACGCATCGTATTGAAAACGCGGTGACTTGAGATCCCGCTTTGCGAATGCTTCGATAGCATCGTTCGGCTGATCTTTTGGCTCACACCCAAACCACGGGTAGCTCACATGTGTCGCATCAACATGCGACATCTTTGGCGTATCGCCTGCGAGAAAAGGAATCACGCCAGCCAATAATCCTTCGTGATGGTCAGCCAAATCTTCAAACGACAACCAACATTCACCCTTGGGGGCTCGGCGACGTCCCACTGTGATTAGTCGAGACAGATTCGCATAGGCTGTACGATCCGTCGCCCACAGCACAACGGGCAGGGCATCGTTGAACACGATTTCTGCGCCGATGATCAGTTTCAGCTTTTTCGCATTTTTGTTTTCCGGATCAAGCGTTTTTGAGGCATCACGAATAGCTCCATAAGCTCGAACGACTCCAGCGAGCGTATTCTGATCGGTAACTGCCAGCGACGAATAGCCCAGCTCGATAGCACGATGCACCAGTTCGTCGGCATGTGAAGCGCCGGCAAGGAAGGAGAAGTTTGTTTTGCAATGAAGCTCCGGAAATGGGAGGTCGGAAGCCGGAGACTGGAAGTCATCGCGCACCACACCACCACCATTTCCGAACTCCGATCTCCGACCTCCCATTCAAAACTCTCCCTGTAGAAACCACCGGTTACTTCTCAGGTCGTGAAACAACCAAAAGTGCTGCCCTCTCGCCGTTTCGACACGCCAGTAATCGCGTCGGATCGTCGGGCCGCGCCACCAGGCAGTTTCAATTCGCTCTGGGCCCCAGGACCGAGAAACATAGTGACGTAGTTTCTGATACAGAAATGATTCTGGAACTTGAGTATTCCGATCTTCGCCTTCCGACCTCCCATTCGAAATCTCCACCGCTGCCTCCAGCACCCTCAGCGGCCGAGCCAAACGATGCGAACGTGTTTTTACATTCTCTCTTTTGCGAGATCGCATTCGCTTCGGGTCCACCAACGGTTTGTAGCGAAACGAAAACTCAGGCTGAGCTCCTGCCTGGAGTGTTGGATAGACGATACTTTCCTGACCAAGTCGACTGGTCAGATGGTTGATCAGATGAGCCAACTCCTGTTTATCCAGCCGTGGACTTTCATCAAAGAGTTCACGTTGCCGATGCACCAGCAACACGCAGGATGTCACGCGAACAGAAATCTCCTGAACCAGAATATTGGTAACGGTCCGCGTCCGAACGAGCCCCTTGTCGGCCGGCTTCTTTTTCACAAAACGTTTCCGACGCAAATGTGGCTGCAACACCGATTCAAGCTGCAACTCCATCAGTTGCATCACGTGTGACACCGTTGCCGTTGGCTGAAAGAGATTCACTTCGAATTCGATCGATGGAGCGTCGACGCAATCAAGTTGCACGCGCCACTGCAGGGCGCCTTTCTGGTTCGCGGCCAACTGATCGCAAATCTGCGTCAGCAAACGGGACAGGATCACTCCGATCGTTTCGCGATCCCGAGTAGGAAACTCGATGAACTGAGCCGCTTCGAATTCAGCCGGAAGGTGTCTGGCGACGATAGGTTCTTCAACTTTCCCGAACGCCTGATCGATTCGTTTGCTGACTTCGTCACCGAACCGCGATGCCAAATGTGAACGTGGAATCGCCAACAGTTGCTCGACTCGCTCGATGCCCAAGCGGGAAAACGTGTTTTCAGTTTCAGCCGTCAGTCGCAATGCCGCAACGGGCAGTTTACGGAACTCACGAGTCAACGTTTCGTTCGAACAGGTTTCACAAACCGAAGGTGCAGCACTGCGATGGTAGTGAGCCATTCCCCAAGCCATCCCGGGCGTGTTGGCGATCGCAGAAAAGACAATGTAGCCAGCGTCGCCAAGAAAACGAATCGCCTTGGCGCGCAAGGATTGTTCATCGCCGAAAAGTGAATCCAGACCGGTCACATCAAGATAGCAGGACTCAGGAGAATCTGTTTGCCCAATGCCAACAATTGGACTGAAGCAATGGAGTGAATCGACCAGTTTTTCCAGTGCCTCGCGGTCGGCCACCGGATCGTGTTCCAGAATGTAGAAGGGGTTTTCGGTGTGCGGTTTTCGGTGTGCGGATTCGGTATCTGATTGCTGCGGTGAGACGCCACCGCCACGCCCTTCGCTGACCATCGCGACGGCTTGCTTTGCCAACTGACGATGCTGATCCCGTGGGTGCAAGCGATGGTTGGGACGCCAGGTTTGACGTGACAATCCAGAATGTCGCATCAGTTGCTTGACTTCTGAAATTGGCATATCAATTTGCGCACCGCTGAGCATCGCCAACGGAGACGCCGCAGCAACCAACTGCCCCTTCCGTGGATCGCGACGGAACAGAACCAGGTGCGTCTTTCGTAAAGTAGGTTCAGCCACGACCAGACGCTGAATCGGCCAATTGGGAAACCACAAACAGAGCATTCGTTTCATGAAGCAGCCAACTCCATAGACACATTCTGCACCGATGAAACGTGGCCGGTGACAGTATCGATCTGCAATCCAATCCGCTTCCCGGATCGACCACCTCGACAACGAGCCAACTTTAGCTCGACCTGCTGTGTGGCCGCAGCCATCACCCGAGATCGTCTTGCCATAACATGCCACTGGACTTCCGACCAACCAGGCTGGCCAATCGCTGAGCCCGGTCGCACGAACAACCCCATCGTCCCGCTGGCTTCCGCCGAAAGCTGAAAACGACGAAACCATCGCTCACCAATCTGATCGATTGCTCCCCAAACGGCCGCCACCGCAGAACAGCCCAGCGCTTGATCGATCGCCCAAAAGAACTCGTCATCATAGCGACGATCATGAGGCGACTTTTCTTCAGGCGGTCGAATGACGACCACGTTCCCCAAGTCAATCCCCATCGCGGCAGCAGCTGGTGGATAAAACCGGCGATGTCGGTCAGCGACAACCAGTGCACCACCGTCAGCACAAGCATTGGCAGCGGTTAACAGCGAAAGGAAGTCAGCTCCACAGCCGCCAGAAGATCTCAGCGAGAGGCCGGAAACCCATTCGATCAATGTGCCGCGACGATAGCCACCTTCGGGCAAGAGATCATCCACAGCCGCACAGCCTGAAGAAATTGTATGGCCGTCATCAACTCGAGCCGAGGTTTCGATTCGTTCGATACGATGCTGAAGTTGTTCAACGAGTGCTTGCGTCGCCATGGTGCCGTCCCTGACCATTGAATCACGTGTTACTTTCGGGATTTGTATTGGAAAACGGGACTGGGACACGTCTGGTCACGCTGTGAAAGAATATTCAAAGTGACAGCGAACAATGCGGTGAAAACTGAATCCATCACCATGACAATGAATGTCTTCGACAACCAAAACAGGGCGCGACCACAATTGTATACAAATTTACACCTGCATAAACAAACGAACCAACGGGCCTGAACAAACGAAAAATGGCAGCAAAGCCGACGGGGAAAAGCTGTAGAAAACAGCAAAGAAAGGCTCAGACCTGCATCCCCAGGCCAGCCGGGGAAAAGTAAAAGCGCACGCCAAAGAACACATTTTGAAAATGTGTTCCCGAAAGAAAAAATTAACCGACTTCGAAAGAAAGCACCCTGGCGACTTCAGGTAACGTGAAACTCTACGCTGAACTACTTGCCAACGTCACGAGTTTCAGTCGGTCCCAGGCGACTGGCTTTCTGGTTCTCACGCTTGATCGCGTCATAAACCTCCTGCCGATGCACCGGGATCTCTTGAGGAGCGTCGATCCCCAAACGAACTTTGTCTCCACGGATATCCACAATCGTGATGCGCACGTCATCACCAATCATGATACTTTCATCTCTATGTCGCGACAAAACCAGCATGGCTGGCTCCTTTT
>CAYUNP010000043.1:0-32186 GCA_964446085.1 uncultured Pirellulaceae bacterium | reverse complement strand
TGTTCGGTTTTTGCTGTTTGCTGTGAAGAGCCATGTATTGAAAAACTTGGCTTCTCTACTGCGGCTTTCTCTTTTAAAAGTGGATCAGGAGGTGCTCGAACCCTCGTCTCCTGGCCTTCAACCAGACGCTATACCGTCTCAGCTACTGATCCGAATTTGCTTGACGGCACAAAAAAAGCCCGGCGTCGTAACACCGGGCTTGTTGATTTCTATCAATCCATGCCGAAGCTACAACCAAAATGAGCATTGCTCTAAAAAGAGACGCTCACACTGACAGCAAACAATGCGTTCACATTGCGAAAGTTGCTTTGCAGTGGTGGTTGATATGGTCATTGGTTTCGTGGCCGGTTTGGGTAGTTTGGGATGTTGGTCAAATCGTTGTTTGTATTACCGGCTTTTTTTGCCGGAGTCATGGAGGTTCCGCACAACTGCGGGCCTTCAAACACGTGCAACATAAAAGAACAGACGTACCAGACGCGAATTGGTTCGCCAGAAAAAGAAGACTTTCCACGCCCGCTGGCTACCTGCTTCTATTTCTATATAAGGAGACATCCGCTTTACGCCAAACGGTGCAGTCGTCGCACGGTCCATTCCATCGCCAATGCCAGAACCACCAGGCCCATTAGCCACATCATGAGCTTGCGTTTGAAGGCTCGATCAAACGATCCCGACAGGAATGATTCCTGATCACGGGGCTGGATCAGTTTTTCGGGCGAAGTCTCATTTTCTGACGGGACGGTAAAAGACTCAGTTCCGACGTAGTAGTGACCGTCAGTTTTTTCAGCTATTTTGGAAAGCAGAGCATCATTGCGTTGAGGTCGTTCTTTCTCCAGATCGGGAATGCTGGCCGACACAGTCGTGGAGAGAATTTCAAGGTCTGGACTATTGGGAATCGGCAACGTCACTCGAAAGTCACCTTCTACGGCAGCAATGAATTGCCCGGAATAGGTGCCTGGTCGAACAGCAGCCGCATTGGATCGCAGCGTGATTGAATCTGTCGTTTCATCAGGCCGCAAGATTGTGGCTTCAATTTCTGGCAGGCTCAAAGGTTCATCCTGAGCGTCCCGCAGAATCGCCTGAACGGAAATCGTATCGCCCATCCAGCACCGTTGCCGGTCGACCAGCAAAACGCCACGACGCGAATCACGAAGCAATCGTCCCTGACTCGCCCAGCGAATCAGCTTGTTGTAATACTCTTCGAAATAGGAAACATCCAGCCGTCGGACGCGCCACATCTCGCCACTGGCTTGAAAGAAAGAGCGACCCGCACCGTAAAACTGGCTGGCAAAATAGATCGGAAGTCGCTCACCGATTAGCGTGTTGGGATCGGCGAAGTTAGCCAACACGTCAGCCCCGGCCTTCGATTCATTGACCGCGTAGTAACCGAAGACGCCTTCAAAACTGTCCCAGGAATCCAGGCTCTCACTGGACGTATCACCGATCCAGAGGAACTCTGCAGCTCGGCCCTCGCGCGTGAATTGCAATGGGTATGCCGTTCCACCGCCGAATCGCCCCAGCTTTCGAATCGCGCTGCCCTGAGAGTAAAACGAAACGGGATACAGTTTCCGCATCACGTCAATCGCCTCATCACCGCGTGGCTTTCGGGTCCACTCGGGAGTATTCACTGGACCTGCGATCAGGATCAGTCCACCAGCCTGTTCGGCAACCCAGCGTTCCAACAACGCGGTTTGGGTTCCAGAGAGCTGACGCCAATCGGGATCAAAAGCAATCACGCAATCGAAAAAGTACATCTCTTCCCGGGTCGCTGGAAAGCTGTCGAGCAAAACATCTGATTCCTGGTCTGCACCCGGTTTGGCTGACTGCAGCCATACATGAGTCGCAATGCTGGAATCGCGATACAGTTGATTTCGCAAAAAACGAAACTCCCTCGTCGGTCCACCGGCCATCAGCAGAATATTGGTTTTCCGTTCGATGATGCTGACGACGGCGCTGCGTTGGTTGTCCCGTTTCTCCCTTTCGCGATCCACTGGCAAAACGCGGACAATGTAACGCCGTTTTCCCTTTTGAGTCTGTTGTGTATCAAAAGTAATTGGCGTCGGTTCGCCATCGGCGGCTAGCTGAACCGTTTCTTCTGCTTCTTCGATTTCGGCTTCGGTGTTCTTTGAATCGACGGAGAACAGTTTGACCCGCGCTGACGTTCCTTCCAGACCAAACGCGGAAATCAGCGCTTTGACTTTGAAGCGATCGCCCGGGAAAACTCTGGGAGGCGCCTGCACATCAGCGACTTGCACATTGCGGGCCACCTGAGTTGTGCCAATTCCAATCGGATAAAGAGGGATTCCTGCGTTGGAGGCCGCAATCATCGCCGCTTCGACGGATGTGCCGGTGTTGCTCTGGCCATCGGAAACGGTGACGATCCCTGCGATCGGGCCAGAGCGTTCACGGTTGACGATAAATTCAATCGCTGCGCCCAGTCGTGTTGCTCCGCCGCGTGCCGCCAGGCGATCTTCCCATTCAATATCGTTTGGGTCGGACCTGGATTCCGATTGATCATCTGTAGGAAGTTCGCTCTCCGCGTTGAGCGTACTTTCGTCTGCGGTTTTCAATCCGATCGACGTTGCCAGATCAAATTTCGGTGAGTACAGATCACAGATGGCCAACAGAACGATGGCGAGGATGGCGGCATGCATCGCCATTGCCAGCGGCCCTGCATAGCTTCCTCCCGATTTCCGCAGGGATAAAAACGCACTGAGCAAGACGCAAATCAACGCCAGTGCTCCTGCGACGATTCCGCCAATGCCATAAACTTTTGATGTTCGCAACGCATCGCGAACAGCCGAACCGAGATCCGCTGGCTCATTGGATTGGGCCACTTCTTCCTTGCCGCCAAGTTTTGGAAAGCTGGCGATTGCTTCGGGACGATTCAGGTCGTCAAACCGGTAGACCGAGACTTCGTGTTGCTGTTGCAATCGCTGAATCGGCTGTTGCGTTTTCACCCAGCGGATGACTTGATCGATTCGAGTCTGTGGGCGAGTCGCATTCGAACGCTCGGAAGGCTGTAGCTGCTCGTCGCTCAACCCCATGCTGAGGCTCGTATCAATGAGAACTGCAACTCTTGAGTCTTTTACCAGACGTGATTCAGATCGTTTTTCCAAACCAAGGAAATAGATTACAAGTGCCACGACGACCATGATTCGCATCGCATTGAGCGACCATGAAATCGGCCATCCCAGTTTTACGGTGTCGCGTCGATACAGCCAGACAATCCACGTGACCAGCAATCCGACGAAGACAAATGCAGCCAGCCAGTGCCACCAATCCGAAATCGGTAGTACGGGTTGGAATTCGTAGATGGTTCGAATGTCAGGCCGCTGGTTCATCGTTGATTGTCGCGCTGAGTGGGCTCACAGACTTCATTCTGGTTGATTTCACCACCGTAACAAGATGCCGTAAATTGTTGTGCGATGGTTATGACTTATTTGGTTGCTGGGACTAAGATGTTGTCCTGCTGATTTGAGTGATTACCCGCGTCCGCCTGACGACTCACATGTACGACGATCCTTTTGACATTCTTGAGGTACCAGCGACGGCAAGTGCAGACGAGATTCACGCTGCGTTCAGAAAGAAAGCTCGCCAACACCATCCTGATATGGGCGGGGATCGCCAGAAGTTTCAGGAGCTGACAGAAGCCTATGAAGAGCTACTGCGGCGTAAAACATCTGAGTCCAAAGTGTTGCCTGAAGTCACGACTCCTTTAAAAAAGCGTCCCGTCCCCCGCAACCCGTTCGCGCCTCCAGCAACCGCTCCCCAAAAGAAAACAGCCAGGAAAAGCTCTGCTGGAGGAAAAAGGACTGGTAAACCAGCCAGTTCGGCGAAACATTTGCTGACTGGAAAACTTCCACTTCAGGATCAAACGACCTACTTCATCCTGGTCAACACGCTGGACATATTCCTGACTTATTTGCACTTGATCAGCGGGAATCACGAAGCAAATCCAATAGCAGCCATGTTCATTCAAAGCTGGGGCGTCATTGGGATGATCGCTTACAAGATGTCGATCGTTGCGTTGGTTTGCGTAATTGCCCAAATTGTCGCGCTGACCAGCCTTAAAAAAGCGGCTTGGTTGTTAAATTTTGGAACCTTATTCACAACTTGTGTTGTGATATACAGCGTATGGCTCTTGGCCAGATAGCCAGTGCCATTTCACTTTCCATGAATCCATAGGAAATCCAGCTGAAACAACTAAGATATGGCTGTCCGGTTCACTTTTACGGTGAGGTTAGTTTGGAAAGTTGCCCAAGATAATCCGACCGTTGCGAATGCATGTTCTGGACACCTTGCACAATCTGAGTTGTACGGACGACCTCTGGTGGTCGTAGCTATAGTTATGAGTGTTCGGATGGCGATTGTTTCTGTAGTCCAATTGGGTTCCTATTTGGAATCCGATGCGTACAGTTCAACACGAATTGAGATGGGCTGGGATGAGGCGGTGGTGCAACTTGCGAAAGATGTCACCCAAAGGGACGGAGTCCGCCATTATTTTATACGTTCCCTGTTTAGCAGTTAGCTTGCCAACCTAATGTCCAATCAGTCAACCGCGCCAGAATCCTCGTCTCCGAATGAAGGCGAGGTACTTCATTTGCGAGTCCGTGATGTTCTTGTCCGAGTCAGGTTACCCTTGCTTATCGTGGGACACCTGATCATGTTCATGTCGCTTTACTGGGTCGCCTACTTGATGCGATTTTCGCTTGAAATCCCGGTAAGGTATCAGGCAATCTATTGGCAAAACTTGCCATTTGTGATCGCAATAAAGTTGACTGTCTTCTACTGCTTGGGGAGTTTTCACGGTTGGTGGCGACACGTCAATTTTTCAGACTTTATTTCGCTTCTTAGAAGCGCCGTCGTGGCGAGTTTGTTGATTGTCGCTTTCGACTATTTCTTCCTTCAAAACTGGCAGGGACGTGTTCCCAGGATTGTTGTTCTCAACGATCTCGTTTTAACCATTGTTGTGCTTGGGGGGCTGCGGTCCTGTTGGCGAGTTTGGGACGAACGTATCGCACCGCTCGACAAAAATAGAATCAGTGAACGGGCGCTGATTGTTGGAAATGACTTTAATGCAGCAAAATTGGCCCACCTGATCAACGGACAACACAAGCTTGGCATTCGAATCCTTGGCATGGTTTCAACTGACGAGACAAGGACAGGGCGTCGATACAGTGACTTGCGGGTTGTCGGATCAATCGACAATCTTCCCAATTTGATGCCGCTGCACAAAGCCAAGACATTGTTTGTGATCACGGGAACTATTCAGGGACGCGTGCTTCGCGAGCTTCTCGATTCTGCATCAGGCCTCGGATTCAGGATCAAGATTCTGCCGCCACTAAAAGATCATCTTCGCGGGGCTGATTCAGTGCCGATTCGTGAAGTCTCGTACGATGACCTGCTCCGCCGGGAACCAGCGAATCTGGATCTTGGCGCTATTGGAAAGGTCATTGATGGCAAGACGGTGTTGGTGACAGGTGCGGGCGGTTCTATCGGCTCGGAACTTTGCCGACAGCTTTCTCGATTTCATCCTCGCAATATTGTCTTGCTGGGTCGTGGAGAGAACCGTATCTATCATATTGAACGCGAACTCAAGGAAAGCGCACCGCACATTCGCTACGTGCCACGGATTGCAAACATCACTGATGCTCGGCGGATCCGTGAAATTTTTGAATCACTCAGACCGGACGTAGTATTTCACGCAGCTGCTCACAAGCATGTGCCACTTGTTGAAGAAAATGTCGGCGAGAGCGTTATCAATAACATCCTCGGCACCAAAGTCATGGCGGATAACGCCCACGCGTTTGGCGCGGAACGATTTGTGATGGTGTCAACTGACAAGTCAGTGAATCCAACCAGTTTTATGGGCTGTACAAAACAAATGGCGGAAAGGTACTGCCAGGCAATTGGGGAATACTCAAAGACTGCTTTTATCTCAACCCGATTTGGAAACGTGTTGGGGTCAGCTGGCAGTGTTGTTCCACTTTTTCAGGAACAGATTCGCCGCGGTGGTCCGATCACGATTACCGATAAAAGAATGACGCGCTTCTTCATGACAATACCTGAAGCGTCACAACTGGTCGTGCAAGCGGCCTCGATGGGCGATGGAGGAGAGGTCTTTGTTCTCGAGATGGGGCAGTCAGTCAAAATCCTCGACCTTGCAACCGACCTGATTCGTCTGGCGGGACATGCTCCTGGCTCGATCGAAATCGTTGAGAAGGGAATTCGTCCCGGCGAGAAGCTTTACGAAGAGTTGTACTACGGTGATGAGAAATCCATCCCGACATCACACGATCAGATTCTGTCTTCTCAGAGTCGCGCGTTCAGGTTTGAAGAAGTTGAACATCAAGTTCATACCCTCATTGAAGCAGCTTATTCCAGTTCCGATGAAATTCGTAAGCTGATAAAGAAGTTTGTTCCGGAGTATGTTTACAAGGCCAGCATTCCTTCTCCAAACAAACTTCCTTCCCCCAACGTGGAAAAAGTCCAGTGAATCGGCAAGCTGAAATTACAAACTTGCATCGATTGTTGATTTCGATGACAGGCATTGTCGCGGGAATCTTTTGGGTTCTGGCAATGGGGTACGACCTGAAATATTTCTTTGTTGCCGCCGGCACAAGCGCCTTGCTGGTCACTTTGTTGCCGATCGCGTTCCACGCACGCTACGATTGGTTTTGCCCCTGGTCCGCGCTCATCCTGGCTGTCATCTATGGGTGTTTTTTGCCGTCGATCTGCATGACGTTCAATCTGCCTAGCGAAGAAATTGTGAATGACAGCTTTCTCCTTCATCAGCCCGTAGAGTTTTTCGTAAAGCCTACGCTGATGTTACTCGGGGGATTTGTATTGATGGCGATTGGCTACTTTGGATATCCTGCAAGGCTTACAACCGTCAACATCAGACGCGTTGTTTCACCGCCGCGTCTAATGCTGGTCTGCACCGTCTGTGGCGTGATCGCATTCCTGTCTTTCGCTGCCTACTTTGTTTTCAACGGTGGTCTCAGCGGAGGCCTTTCAAACAAACGTGGAACGATCAGTACGCTCGACGTTGGGGCCGACCAGGGATTCAGCCAATACGGTTACCTGAGGCACTTTGCCAAACTGGGGTACATTTCACTGCTGATGTTGACTGCCTATTGGTGCAAATCAAAAGTCAGATTTGGCAGCGGAATCGCAGTCTTCCAACTCATGGTTCTGGGCACACTGTTCCTGCTGTCAATTGCGTTCCCATTTTATTCGAGCTCCCGAGCGGCGATGGTTTGGGTCGTGATTGGATTCGTAGGAACCCTTTACTATATGGATCAGAGAATCTTCACGCCCAAGACAATAATTGCGTTGTGCACCATTGGAGTTCTATTTGGCTTCGCGACGTTTGTTCGCAACTCCGGTGACGAAATTTATCGCAGTGTTGGAGAACGCGTTGGGCGCGTACTTCTCAATCGTCATGGTCCGGACATTGCGGTCACTTCCCACGTTGTCCAAAACATTCCGCACAAGCTCGAATATCAAAACGGAAAAACAATTGCCGTTTGGCTGATCGCGCCAATCCCGCGAGAGTTGATGCCGAACAAGCCGCTTATTCACAGTGGCCCAATCATTGGTCAGCAAATCTTCGGCACAGCAGTATCCGGAGTTCCACCCGGGATTATTGCCGAACTGTACTGGAACTTCCATGTTATTGGCGTCCTGTTCGGATGCATTTTGTTTGGCGCGTTCCTGAAGATCGTTTACCAGACCTTTCAAAGCTTTGTCGGTGACCCCGTGCTGCTGGCGCCAATTTACCTCTTTGCAATTTTCCCGATGGGATTCAAAGCAGCTACGCATTCGGTTGGTCCCGCAATGGTGATGCCTGTGGTTGACCTGGTCACGGTCTGTACACTTGTTTACGCCGTGTCAATTGGAACAACACGGATCCAGGCCTTTCCCACACCGTTGTCGACGGATCACGGTTTTGAAACCACCGAAATGAAGAATGCAGGCTAGTCTTTCCATGTCACCAGAAGTTTCAACGCAGTTTCACTCTATGGCCATCGCCACGCATGGCGGCCTCTACGTATTTGTCGTGGACGAAAAGTTCGACATTGTGTCGGCGCAGCAAGTCGATGACGGCTATCACTACGGATTGACTGTTGACTTTGATTCGGATTCGAACACTTCGACAATCTATGCCTATCGAGGCGGGCCCGGTAAGGAATATCGAGTTCCGCGCGAGATTCGCGAATGGCATTTTGACGGACAGAATGTAACGCAATCGGCCATTCATGCACTCTACGAAGAGGCAGGCGATGTGCATCAAATCTCGAAGTTCGGAAAGAACGGATTCCTGTTGACGAATTCGGCACGCAACTCAATCGACCGATGGCATCCCCAAAACGGCGTGATGGATCGACTGCACATCAACGACGAAACGACGGATGTGAATCACATCAACTCCATCTTACCGGTCGACGATTTGGTCGCCATCATGTTACACAACTATCGAAAGCTGGAGAGCGAAATACTGATCCTTGAAGACGATGGAAGTCTCATGAAAGAGACCGGCAGGTTTTCGCTGAAGGACTATTGTTGTCACAACATTGGCATTATCGGAAGCGATTTGTTTATCAACGCGTCTTCGGCTCAGGACATCGTGAAGATCGATCTGAAGACGCTCAAGGAAACGGGGCGCACAAGACTTTCGGCACACACAAAAGGAATGTGCTGCGATGGCAAGCTGATCTTCGCTGGCACGTCTGACTGTGCGGCGCGTGCCGATCGCGTGGCGAGCAGCGGCTGGTTGAACATAATCGATCCGCAATCGTTGGAAGTGCTGAAAACGGTTCAACTTGAGGTCTCGTCGAAGGACACCGGAATTGGAAACGTAAACGAGATTCGACTGCTCAATTCTATCGACGTTTTTGATTCGCCTGGTGATGTGGATGTTGATGCTCTGCGAAATTCCGCTTTCGTGAAACAAAACTGGGTCGAGATTGCCTGTCGACGACTTTCCATTCGTGCCTGGGACAAGATGCGTCGAACCGCCGGCACTTTACTCCGAAAATGATCAACGTCCATTGCAATCTTTGCGGCTACGTTCCTGGACGTGCCGGCGGAGCCGAAGTTTTTCTCGAAGGCTTGATCCCTCAGATCAACGCGTTCGACGAAATTAGCATGACCGTTCATGGATCCAACGCCACACGAAATTGGCTAAACGGATTCATGAGTGAAGCTCGGGATTTCAACGAAATCGGTAGCGACTCACACAACGTGGTCAATCGATTTATGGCCAACAGAAAACTGCGGTCCGTTGTTGGTAAGGGCGACATTGTCTGGTCGCCTTTGAATCAGGGTGTTGGAGAGAACGGAAAGTTTCAGGAAGTTCTCACGATCCACGATTTGATTCCGTTGCACTACTCGAAACGAAATCCGGCATACCAACCCAATCTTTCCCGTCGCGGCATGTTTGCACTTCGCTGGAGCAATTCCATGCGAACTGCACGACGAGCATCAGCAGTTGTTACTGTCTCCAATTCCAACGTGGACGAATTGAAAGGTGCGATTGGACCGAAGTCACCACAAGTGTTCGGCGCTCCCAATGGGATTGATCCGGCAAAGCAAAGAGCCGCTGAGAAATTCCTCTGGCAGTTTTCAGGCAAGCCGAATGTTGTCGCAGTGACTAGCGGATCGAAACCTCACAAAGGTATCCGGACGCTGGAAGAAGTTGCGGACGCGTTGCCCGGTGTCACTTTTCACCTGATTGGAAAGTCAGATCGACAGTTTTCACAAAAGAACATAGTGCCAACGGGTCGGATCGACATTGAAGAACTCAACAGCTTTTACCAAACCAGCTCCGCATTGTTCTTCCCATCTCGCATTGAGGGATTCGGATTGCCCGTATTGGAAGCGCTAGTGTTTGGAACTCCCGTCGTCGCAACCGACATTCCGGTTCTGCGAGAAGTTGGTGGCGAAGCATCGCGATATTTCAAAATGGACGACATTGCTGCAGCGACTCAACAATTGCAAACTGTGATTGCAGATCGCGGTGTCGCCGAAACCATGTCGACGCAAGGGCTAAAGCACTGTCGCCAATTCACGTGGGCAAATGCTGCAGCCGTCTACCGCGAAGTGTTTAACACAGTCAAGAACCAGACCCGTTAAATGCTGTTTAATTCGCTGGTCTTTCTGGTCTTTGCGGCCATCTTCTTTTCCATTTGGCCTTGGATAAAGCACCGCCTGCAGCTCCGATCCGCCTTTCTGGTCGCTGCATCCTTTATCTTCTACGGATGGTGGGACTGGCGATTCCTGTTCCTGATCATTGCCAGCGGACTGGTAGATTTTTCCTGTGCTCTGGCGATCGAAAGCTATCCCAGGTTCAAGAAATTCTGGCTGTGGATATCGCTGCTTGCCAACATCGGCTCGCTGGCAATATTCAAGTACTGCGATTTCTTCATCGCCAACCTAAACCAGGCGGGCAGTTTGTTTGGCTGGACGCTGGGGATTTCGCCGCTGGAACTGATTCTCCCCGTTGGAATCAGTTTTTACACGTTCCAATCGATGAGCTACACGATCGATGTGTATCGTGGAGAAATGAAGGCGACGCGGCACATAAGCCATTTTTTTGCCTACCTGTCGATGTTTCCTCAATTGGTCGCCGGGCCAATTGTACGGGCCAAGGATTTGATTCCCGCATTGGAAAAAAATCAGCCCGTTTCCAGCGAGGACCTGTGGATCGGTTTGCGATGGATCGTTCATGGCTTTTTCAAAAAGATGGTCATTGCAGATTCGTTTGCTCCTGCGGTTGCAGCGGCCTTTGAGTCAGAAGCCGTCGTTGCGTCAGCGACTTACTGGTGGTTGGTTGTGATCATGTTTGCCTTCCAGATCTATTGCGACTTCAGCGGATACAGCGATATTGCCCGTGGACTGGGAAAGTGGATGGGATTTGAGTTCCCGGAAAACTTTAATCATCCTTACGCCGCAGCCGGGTTTCGCGATTTCTGGTCGCGCTGGCACATGTCACTTTCGACCTGGTTTCGCGACTATGTCTATTTGCCTTTGGGCGGCAACCGTGTCAGCAGTGGACGAGCTCATTTCAACATGTGGTTCACGATGTTGGTGTCGGGACTTTGGCATGGTTCCGCGTGGACGTTTGTGATTTGGGGCGCATTGCATGCGTTTTATCTAAGCGTTGAACGACTAACGCAGTGGCCGAAGCGACTTTGCGCGATTCCGGTTGTCGGGAGAATTCTTGCGATCGCGATTACCTTTATCCTGGCCTGTATCGCCTGGTGTTTCTTTCGAGCAAATTCGGCCCAGCAGGCTTTTGAAGTTATCGGTCTCCTGTTTTCAATCAACTCAATCAATGCCGATTTGGCGATTCAACGGATCGGCACATTCAAGTTGGTCCTGATTGGACTTGTGTTCGTGCGCGAAGGGTTCTTTGCGACATCAGCCTGTCGTTCGAAAATCTTCGAAACCGAATGGTACGCCAACGCAAAAGTTGGAATGCTCGCCTGCGTTATCATTGCGACGATTCTGTTTCGCGGTCCTGGACATTCGTTTATCTACTTCCAGTTTTAGTGATGGATAAATACAAACTACGATTCATTTCTGTCTTCATTCTTGCGGCACTGCTGTTGGTCGCTGTCGTTGTGCTGCGTCCAAACCCGGATTCAGGACTGAGTAAGACTTTGTTCTGGCGACAGAAGCTTGAGTCAGGTCAAGTCAATGAAATCGTCGCAGTAGGCGATTCGAGAGTATTGCATTGCATCGTACCGGAGCATTTTTCCAGCCAGGGGATTGAGCCTGGGCTTAACCTTGGTTTCCGTGGTGCGGCACTCAACGAAAGTCTTGTTGAATTTGCCGCGTCGCGATTGAAAGCACAAGGCGAGCGAGTTCTGCTGGTCGGTGTGACGCCGAATTCATTCACTCCCAACGCCAATCAATCCAATGGTTTTGAACAGGAACAGAAAAATCTCGCGGGAACCACGTTTCGGTTTCCAAACTGGCTGTCCAACATTTTCTACGCGAATCAATCTGATGGCTCTGATCAGGAACAGGGAAACCGGACGGCAATTGTGATTGGCCGCCCGAACTGGTTGTCCAACATTCTTGACAGATTGCAGCCCTCTTCGTTGGCCGAAGTAAATCGAATTGCCCGCGGAAAAACAAAACCCAAGTCCGAACACTTTCACGAAACCGGCTGGATCGACACGACACACGCATCGCCGAATGAAAAGGAAGCTCTGAAGTTCTTCCGTCACCGATTCGATCAAAATCAGGCAGATGCAAAACGTATAAGCCAATTCCTTTCTATGGTGAAAGAATATTCAACAAGTGGAATTCTGGTAGTCTGTTTTCGACCACCAGTCACAACGGAAATGGCAAAACTGGAAGATACGCTTAGCGGATTTAGCTACGCTCAGTTCAAGACTGATTTGGACGAAGCTGGCGGCATTTGGATCGACGCGGAAGATCCTGAATTGAATTCTTACGACGGCAGCCACCTCGACGGGGAATCAGCCAGAAAACTATCCGCAACTTTTGCGATCAAAATCAAACAACACTTGGGCACCAAGCTCAAACCATGAAATCCAGGAAAACATTTGCACAACAGGTAGCCGCTCTTTTCCGCGGCAACGTATTCCATGCGTTCTCGCAATGGGCGGTGATCACAATGATCTCTGCGTTCGGTGGAAACGGCGCTGCTGGAAACTACGTGTTGGCATTGGCGCTGACCGCTCCGATATTCATGTTCTTTGACCTCAATCTGCGCGTGATGAGATCAACGGACCATGAGTATGACGAAAAATATTCCAGCTACATCGGATTGCGGTTTTACGCGCTGGTCTGTGCCGTCGTTTTGGCGATATCAGCCTGTCTCATCTATTACCCGTTGCGAATTTGGATTGTGGTACCGATCGTAGCGTATCGAATCGGTGAATCGATTAGCAATCTTGCTTACGGCGGACTCCAACGACAACAATCAAGCCATTTGATTGGCGGCTCGCTGACGACGAAAGGCCTCGCAGCACTGGCGTTGCTTGGAGTGCTGGTGCCGTTAACGTCAGGCAATGAAATTATTGCTGCGATTGGAATGGCCTTCGTTTCCCTGATCTGGGCTGTGTTTCGAGACTTGCCGCTTGCGTGGAAGATCAACGTTCCTGACGTTCCATTTTCGAAACAGGTTGTGATCGACGGGCTCAAGGACTTTACTGCTTGCAAGCGAATCGCAACACGAGCGTTTCCACTTGGTTTCGATGCGGGGATTTCGTCGATCGCAATGAACGCCCCGAAGTTCTGCATCGAATCATTCCTCGGTACAGAAACTCTTGGCGTATTTGGAATCCTGAATCAACTTGCGTTCTCCATTCAGAAACTCATCGGCGCGATTGGGCACACCGGTGTCTCGGTTCTGTCGAAGCAGCGAAGTGAAAATAATCGAGCTGCATTTTGGAGGTTGTTCAACAAACTTCTGACATCCAGCGCTGTTGTTGGTGTGATGGCAGTCATCGGTGGAACGTTTGTTATCCCATTTGTGATGGAGCGATTCCTTGGTTCAGATTTTGGTGACTATTGGTTAATGTTTTCGCTACTGCTGGCTAGCAGTGTCGCCGGCATGCAGCGTATCGCAGGAAGAGCAACTCAGGCGTGTAGTCAGTATTTTGCATACACGATGTTCGATGTTGTGATTGTTATTGCATCCGTTGTTTCATCCATAGTGCTAGTGAAGCAATACGGCCCCTTTGGCGGCGGCATGGCTCTGGCGATCGCGTTTGGGCTTGGCCTGGTAGTAACTCTGATTCATACCTATCGATTCCTGTGGCCAATGGAAAGTGACAATGTCGTTGAATCGCCAAAGGGCGGGCTTTCCGAAGCGGGTTCGAGCCAATGAACCTGAAAAGACTTTACAAACGATACACTGATCCGAATCTTGTGCTGGTTTACCAGTACGGCAAAGTCGGTTCGACGACGCTAGCCAATTCGATACCCGGCGCCGTAAACGTTCACGACCTGTTTGCAAATCCACTTTGCCCATGTGGATTCCAACAGCGGTTTTCGTGGGCCTATCGAAAAATGGGATATCCGCTGGATCGATTTTTTCGTAGAACCGTCATCGGGCGACGACCTTCAACGGACATCATCGTGCCGCTTCGTGTTCCCTGGGAACGAAACATCTCGATGTTCTTTCAGGATTTACCGTTTTGGTACGTCGACTATTTGACCAACAGCAATGCGATTCAAAAAGTTGAAGGTATTGGCCTTATTCAACAGGCGTTCACAGAACGTTTTGACCATGATGGAACCGATCACTGGTTTGAAAGAGAATTCTGTCGATTGACGGGGATTAAGTTTGCCGATATCGAATTCGACAAATCGGCTGGATTCACAGTTTTGACCAGGAACAGGTTTCGCTGCCTCCTGTTGACCACGGAACACATGCGTTGTGATAGCGGAAAAGACACTATAGAGAATTTTATTGGCCGATCGTTCGACTTGACTGACTCAAATCGTGGCAATAAAAAATGGTACGGACCGGTTTACAAAAACTTTCTAACAGATTCTGAATTTGTCGAGTCGTACAAACAGCGTGTTGCCAAATGCGCCGTACATCAAAAGTTCTTTTCATAACTCTGTTTAATTCTGCATCCAGGAATGTCATCATCTGAAAACAGGAGACTTTTCCTTTCCGCTCCTCACACGTCAGGTCTGGAAATGAAATACATCCAGGAAGCTTCGAATCAAACTGTGTTGCGCCAGCTGGTCCGCAGCTGAAACTGTTTGATGAAAAAACACCGATCAAGATTAATTCACCTTCGAAGGCTGAAGACTTCAGTCGATATGAGCCTTGAGCATTTTCACTAATTGCGAGCGTTACATTGGATAACACAACAGACAACCAAAACAGTACAGATGAATCCAAGGCTGCAGCTCGGGAAACGGCTTACAGCCAGGGGCAGGCAAGCGAGTATGATTCGTTTCGATTCACCAAAAAATCTGGCAAAGCAATCCATGTTGCCGAACGTGGCTGCCTGATGCGAGCGTTAGCAAAGGTTAAGCCACCGGCCAAGGTGCTGGAAGTCGGTTGCGGCACTGGTCGCCTTTTGGTTGAGCTGGAAGGATTGGGGTATGAAGTCGACGGCGCCGATGCTTCCGGAGCCATGCTGGCGAAGGCCAAAGAAAAGTTTACTCAATCTGCCAGGCAGCCAGAGCTGATGCTCTGCGGTGCGGCTGAAATCCCTGCGGAGGATAACACTTACGATTTTAGCTACACGATCCGTCTGCTCAACCAGACTGAATCGCCAGAGTACGCGTTGACGGTCGTCACCGAAATGCTCCGGGTCACAAAACCTGACGGACATTGTTTGATTGAGTTCATGAACGAAAATCGACCCAGATTTGGAATGAACAAACGGGATTGCACTCGCATGCGTCCGGCCGACGTTTTGAAAACAGCGCAGGATTCTGATGCGAGCCTGGTTCATTGGGACGGAGCATTCCTGCTGAGTATGCAAGCCTATCACGCGGTTCCCGGTTTTCTATTGGGAGCAATCAAGACTGCCGACCGCGTTACATCAGCAATGCTTCCACGGCTTTGCAGTCGAACCTATTTGATGGTTCAAAAGAAGGCCGCGTAGATGAGAGTTGCGGTTATTTTTACAGGCATCGGCGTTCTGCCCGAACGCCGGAACAACGTTTCCGGCCACGTGCAAATCCCCTTGAAGACCTGCGAACTTTTACAACAGGCCGGCCACAACGTGACCCTGATTGCGACCCGACAGGATGACGGAAAAGCGATGCCGGCGTGCTTGCCTGAAAACGTGCCGGTCAAGATCGTTACCGACGGTAGAAAAAGGGGCCAGTTCGGAAAACAGAACTACAAATCTGGCTACCATCTGTTTGCATTGTTTCGGCAAATTCGCGAAACGCTAAAACACATCCGGGAATGCGATGCGGATATCGTTCACGTTTTCGGGTTTGAGCGGATGGTCAAATTCGGCGGACTGTTGAAGATGCTTGGCCGCAGACCAGTGGTTGTGACGTTGCTGGGGCAGAAGCCTTCGAGCAAATGGAGAATGCTTTACAACCGGGTTGACCGAATATTTTGCCTGACAAAAAACGTTGCCTCAGGCTGGTCCGGATTCGGTTCGAAAGTTCGCGTTATCTATCCTGGTGTTGTGAAAGATCTAGGCGATCCGAACGCGGGATCGACTCCTCCAGAACGAGACAGAGTACTTTTCTGGCGCGAAGCTTCGATGATGGGCGGCGCAGACTTGTGTCTTGAAGCATACGATGAACTTGCGTCACGATTCCCAAATATCAAATTCGACTTTGCTGTACGACGCAACAAAGACGAAGTGCCCGGCGTGGATGAACTGGCTGAAAAGCATCCCAACGTCAACGTGCACCGGTTTCCCTATGAAGATGGAATGACGCTTGAATGGCTCATGGCTCGGACATTGGTAACGGTCCTGCCGTATCGCGCGTTGACGATTGAGCCGCAGCTCGCCGTCGTGGAAACGCTCGCAGCCGGGTGTCCCGTCATCTGTACGGACATCAAGTCTTTGCCAGAACTCGTCATCGACGGTCAAAACGGCTGGACGGTTCCAGGCGAAGACTCACAAAAACTAACCGCTGCGATCGAGAACGCACTCAACAATCCGGAGCTGCTCGAAAAGATGCACAAAACGGTTGCGGATGATTTCAGGAGCCGTTGGAATTGGGACAACTACAGTTCCGAACTTCAGAAATCCTACAAGGAACATATACGATCATCCTAACGCAGCACAATTTACATTCACTGCTTCATCGAACAATGTCCAAACAGTTGATCGTATCTTTATGACCACCTCGGCTACAATGCGCAGACGTTTCTCGGAATTGCAGAGGACATGCTAAAACCATGATGGAAAACGTTGAAAAATCAGAGCAGGCGGTTTCGTTTCAGTATGATGATGCGATCTCACGAGGTGAGATTCAGCCGGTCCTTTTGTTTGGTGCTCCTCGGTCCGGCACACAAATGTATCGCGACATGCTCAGTGGGCATCCCGACATCGCAACATGGCCGTACAACGAGATGACGTACATGTGGCGCTACGGCAATCGGGACTATCCGACCGATGAAATTCCAGTTTCCAAACTGACCGAAAAAACCGCTCGTTATATCCGCGACTCCTATATCAAACTTGCCCGAAAAACCGGGGCCAGATTTATCCTCGATAAAACCTGTCACAATTGTCTTCGCCCCGAGTTCGTTTCTGCCGTCTTTCCAGAAGCCGTTTATATCTACATCGTGCGACACGGTATGGACGTGGTTCCTTCGACGGTCAAGCGATCAGAATCGTCGCCGCCAGCACGCGAATATCTTCGCATTATGTCGATTCCATTATTCGATATCCCCTACTATTTCACACGTGCGCTCTGGAACCACGGCGGCCTGTTTCGTCCTGGCAACAGCAAGGTTCGCGTGTGGGGGCCCAAATTTGAAGGCATGAATGAACTTGCTGAGACCCGACCAATCCATGAAGTCTCGGCGCACCAATGGGTCAGGCACATGGAACTGACGGACCGGTTCCTCAACGATGAACGTTTTGACGCGCCATTGCTTCGAGTCCGTTACGAAGAAATCACCAGCGAGCCGCGAAAAGAGTTGAATCGAGCATTCGATTTTCTGGCCGTCGAAACGCCGGAAGCACTGGTCGCAAAATGGGTTGGAGAAGTCCGTCATCGTGAACCTGGCAGCCGAGCATCTGTGCTCGGTGAACATGAAGCAGCTGTCCGCGAAATTGTAAAAAAGAAGAACGCCGAACATGGCTACCAGTAATTCCGACGAACCAGCTAGTCCCAGTAAGACTCAAGACTCCGTGATTGTGATTACGGGGGCTGGTGGCGTTGTGGGGCGAGAGGTTGTGAAGCATTTTGGTCAGCTTGGCTATCGGTTACGAGTTTTATCACGTGATCCTGGCGCGATTCAAGGTTCGCTTCCCAGCAGTGCTGAAGCCTATGGATATGATGAATCGGAGGTGGCTTTGACTGGCGCCCATGCAGTCATTCACCTTGCGGCCAGAAACAACGATCAAGGCGGCGAAGAATCGGAATTCATCCGCGACAATGTAGAATTGCCAATGAAAGTTGCGTCGTCGGCCAAGGGTTTGGGCGTGACTCGGTTCGTGTTTGTCACGACCACCAAAGCGCTTACCGACAAAGGCGGTCACTACGGAAAAAGCAAAGCAATCGCGGAGCGGCAGTTGGCTGCCCTTTCCGATGCCCGGTTTAAAGTTGCCCTCGCCAGACTTTGCCCCGTGTATGGTCAGGGGACTCGCGGAAAGATCCGTCTGTTGGCTGACCTTCCGTTGGGACTTGGCCGAGTCGCATTGTGGCTCGTTCGCTCTTTGGTTCCCATCGTTTCCGCGTCGCGGGTTGCCGAAGGAATTGCGGCGATCGTTGAGGATTCTGATCCACTTGAAGAAACCTGTTTGGCTGAACCGGTTGGCTGGTTTTCGGTATACGGCATATTCACAGCGGTCTTGAATTTCATCTTTGTGATCGCGGTTCCAACGGTCCTTGGGCTGCCCTGTTTGATTTCCGGCATCGCCGTCGCTGCGACCTCCAGGGGCGGCGTGTTTTTCATTCAGCCGCGAGTCGGTCAGAGTCAGAAACCATTTAAGCTGTACAAGTTCCGTACGATGTTTACTGGCACACCTAATGCGGGGACCCACGAAGTTGGTAAAAGTCACGTGACCAAAGTAGGCGGAATTTTGCGGAAAACAAAGATTGACGAGCTGCCGCAATTTTGGAACATCCTCAAGCGAGAACTGAATCTGATCGGCGCCCGTCCTTGCCTGGAGAATCAAACCGAACTCGTGAGGCAACGTCAGCGATACGGCGTGTTTGACTTTCTGCCGGGAATCACTGGATTTGGCCAAGTCGCCGGCGTCGACATGAGTGAGCCATTGAAGCTTGCGATTCACGACCATCGCTACGCGGCGTTTCGCGGGATATTGTTGGACATCAAGATCGCTTTGAAAACGGCGATCGGTGGTGGCTTTGGTGATCCCGTTGGCGGTGACACCGCTTCGGTGAGTCGAAACGAATCTGATGCAGAACCCTCTGAACCGATGGAGGCAAACCAGTGAAATTGCTCCTGGTCCACCGATTCATTCGGCCCGACGCTCCTGGCTACGCACATATGCTTTACATCATGGGCCGCAAGTTTGCCGAGCAAGGTCATGACGTAACCATCTTTTCAGCACAGCCTGGATACAACAACGCCTACGACGGCCCGCCGCTGCCTCGGAAAGAAAACGTCGACGGAATGACTGTCATCCGCATTCCGCTGCTCAAGGAGAACAAGAAGAAGCCGATCCCGAGAGCGATTAACTTTTTGATCTTCGGTGTGTGGATGTTCCTGCACGCTGTGTTTCGATTCAAAGCTTACGACTTGATGACTGTTTCGACTTTCCCGCCAACGATTATGGCAGCAGTCGCACGAAAGATCTGCTTCTTCAGAAAAACAGAATACATCTATCACTGCATGGATCTGTATCCGGAAATCGCAGAAGCCAGCGGGATGCTAAAACGCTCGTTGCCACTTCGGATCGCTGCATCGATTGACAAACGGAATTGTCAAAAAGCCAAATCGGTCATCGTGCTTTCAAGTGACATGCTGACAACGTTGAAGGGTCGAGGACTTTCCGGAGACAACGTTCATGTCATCAACAACTTTATCATCAACACCGTTGACGAGTCTGCCACAGTGCCTGAGGCCTTTGAAAACCCGGGCAGCAAGTTTCGTGTACTTTTCGCTGGAAATATCGGGCGATTTCAAAGTCTTGAGACGATCGTTGACGCCGCCAAAGCCCTTGAAACCAACAAGGAAATCGAATTTTGGTTCATCGGTGCTGGCGTGAGCGTCGATTCGCTTAAAGAACGCTCTGGTTCGTTATTGGGAGAGTCGATATTCTTTCATCCGTATCTTCCTATCGAAGCTGTGATGAAAGTGATCAATCGATGTCATCTCGGAGTCGTTTCACTGGCTCCTTCAGTGATTCAGAGTGCGTATCCGAGCAAGACGATGAGCTACCTCGAAGCGGGTTGCAAACTGCTTTGTCTGGTCGAAAGTGATTCGTCGCTGGCTTCGTTAGTGGAAGAAACAGGACTCGGTTCCGTTTGCAGTCAACCAGCCACCGCAGAAGATGTCGCACAAGCCATATCAACACAGTTTCAGCAGTGGAAACAGTCTGACTACGATCGCGAATCGATCCAGGAGGTTGGGCGATCTCATTTTGGGCAACAGGTCATCCTTGATTGTTGGCTCCAACTTCTCAACGGTGGTCATCCAACGCAACCAGGAAAAGACAATGGTGTTGTGTGTGACCCTGTGAATAAAACTGCCCATTCAGATGAGCTTGCCAGTTCATCACGTTTGGACGACTAGAAAGTCTCAATTGACCACCAGGGCATTCAGCCCTTCATAACCACTAACGAACCAAAACAATGTCTGAAACCAAAAACTTTGATCCTTCCGAAAAGACAGTCCTGATTACAGGAGGCACTGGCTCCTTTGGCAAAACGATGGTGAAGCATCTTTTGGCGCAGGGCTATGGTCAGGTGCGAATCTTCAGTCGCGATGAGTGGAAACAGGAAGATATGCGGGTTCGCATGGCTGAGCCGCGATTGAAGTTCTACATCGGCGATGTGCGAAATCGTGCCAGCGTCGACGGGGCAATGGAAGGTGTCGACATGGTGTTCCATGCCGCTGCGTTGAAGCAGGTTCCTTCTTGTGAGTTTTTTCCAATGCAAGCCGTTGAAACCAACATCGTTGGCTCCAACAACGTTCTCGAATCGGCAGTTTCCAATAAGGTTGAAAGCGTAGTCGTTCTTGGAACTGACAAAGCTGTCTACCCGGTCAACGCGATGGGCATGACCAAAGCTGTTATGGAAAAAGTCGCTCAATCGATTGCTCGTCGACTCGGCGAACATGATACAACCATTAGCAGCGTACGGTATGGCAACGTGATGTACTCACGTGGCAGCGTCATTCCGTTGTTCGTCCGGCAGATCCAGGAAGGCAAGCCAATTACGATTACCGAACCGACGATGTCGCGATTCATGTTGCCGCTACGTGATTCAGTGGCGCTGGTAGAGTTTGCATTCCAGAACGCCAAGCAGGGAGACATCTTTATCAAGAAAGCACCTGCGTGCACGATCGGAATGTTGGCCCAGGCGATGGTCGAGCTATTTCAGTCGGACACAAAAATTGAGACCATCGGAATCCGTCACGGTGAAAAGATGTTTGAAGCTCTGGCGAGCGTCGCGGAAATGCAACGCAGCGAAGATATGGGCGACTTTATGCGAATCTCAATGGATGAGCGGGATTTGAACTACAAGCGGTTCTTTACCGAAGGAGCTCATGGAGAACCCATGGCTCACGACTACGATTCGCACAACACAACTCAGCTTACGCTGCAGGAAATGAAGGATCTCTTGCTTTCGCTTCCTGAAATCCAACGTGACATCGAGGAAATGACTTAGGAGAGTTTCAAATTCTGGGTTCGTAGTACCAACTTTAGCCGGAAGCCATGTAATTTCCGTCTAAAGGCGGTACTACAAACTGCTTGATCAAGCAGTTTTGCAATGGGCTCCAGACCCCAATTCGACTGAGTCAGGGCTCATTCGCTCGTTAGATTTGGATACCTCAAAGTCCACCGCAAGCACGTGGCCCGTTGGCAGTCCGCCAATTTAGGTTAAAACGCCGATTGCTGCAGGCTACAAAGAAAAACACCATGACCACCAAACCCCAACTCAACATCCTCGTCACCGGAAGCGATGGCTTGATCGGATGGCACTTGCGTGCTTGGCTGCATACTCGCGGGGACGCAGTGAATGTGATCCCGTGTAGCCGTCAACAGTTTGCCGATGACCAGTATCTTAGCGACGCAATCGAAAACGCGAACGTGATTGTACACCTTGCGGGCATGAACCGTGGTGAAGAGGAAGAGATCGTTCAAACCAACATTGCACTGGCACAACGTATTACCGAGATCTGCCAACAGCTTGACTGCCATCCGCACATCATATTCAGTTCCTCGACGCATATTGATGGCGACAGTAGATATGGCTACTCCAAACGGGTCGCAGGCGAAACGTTTCAGGACTGGGCTCATGTGGAAGACGCTCGCTTCCTGAACCTTGTCCTGCCGCACGTGTTCGGCGAACACGGCAAACCATTTTACAACTCAGCTGTGTCAACTTTTGCATATCAACTGGCAAATGGTGAAACGCCTGAAGTCACTGGCGATGGGCAAGTCAATTTGCTACACGCTCACGATGTCGCCCAGATTATTTGGGATTCAATCGAAGATGGAACCGAAGGGGAACTTCGCCCTCATGGTAACAAGATGTCTGTTTCCGAATTGCTTGAGCGACTACAACGGCTTAGCGGTCGATATTTTGAAGGCGTCATCCCTGAGACCGGTGAATCGATTGATCTAAAGCTGTTCAACACGCTTCGTTCCTATATTCCCTATGAAAAACGAGCCGTCGATTTGACGCTGCACGGTGACAATCGGGGCAACCTGTTCGAAGCCGCTCGCGCCGATAGTCAGGGGCAGGTGTTTGTGTCGACGAGTCACCCGGACATAACGCGTGGAGAGCATTTCCACTTTCGCAAAGTCGAACGGTTTCTGGTCATTCAGGGCCAGGCAAAAATCCGCATGCGACGCGTGCTCAAAGACGAAGTCATCACGTACGAGGTAAGCGGCGACAAGCCGCAGGCTATCGACATTCCGACTTTGCATACACACAATATTTCCAACGTCGGCGATACTCCGCTGCTGACCCTGTTCTGGGCTGGCGAGCATTTTGATCCTGACAATTCTGATACTTATCCAATGATTGTCGAAATTCCAACGACTCAGTCTGCACAAGCATGAAATCAAACCGTCTGAAAGTTCTGACCATTCTCGGGACTCGCCCGGAAATCATCCGTCTCAGTCGTACCATGGCGGCGCTTGATCAGTACACTGATCATCAGATCGCTCACACGGGTCAAAATTACGACTACGAACTCAATCAGATTTTTTTTGATGATCTTGAGATTCGCAAACCCGACCATTTTATGGGCGTCGATACTTCGTCGCTCGGCAATGTGCTCGGCGGCACACTGATTGAAAGCGAAAAGATTCTGCGGCAGGAGAAACCTGACGCCGTTGTGATCCTTGGCGATACCAACAGTGCGCTGGCCGGAATCATGGCGCGGCGCCTGAAGATTCCGCTCTATCACATGGAAGCAGGAAACCGTTGCTTCGATTTGAATGTTCCCGAAGAAACCAATCGTCGCATCATTGATCACGTTAGCGATTTCAATCTCGTCTATACCGAACATGCCCGACGTCATTTGCTTTCCGAAGGCATTTCACACCGTCGCATCTACGTGACCGGTTCGCCGATGAAAGAAGTTCTGGACTACTACGGTCCAAAGATCGATGCTTCGACCGCGCCGGCCGATCTTGGCGTTGAGTCCGGGAAGTACATTCTTGTCAGTATGCATCGTGAAGAGAACGTGGACTATGAGAAGCCACTCACCGATCTGGTCAATGCACTGACGATGCTTGCTGACAAGTTCAGCATGCCAGTCATTGTTTCGACTCATCCACGGACACAGAAACGGCTTGATCAGTTTGGTTTGAAAGTCGACGAAAACAAAGTTCGATTCATGAAGCCGTTTGGTTTCAATGACTACAACAAGCTTCAAAAGGATTCTTTCTGCGTCGTATCTGACAGCGGCACGATCAGCGAAGAGTCGTCGATGCTCTGTTTTGCAGCCGTGACCATTCGAAACGCGCTCGAACGTCCTGAAGCAATGGACACCGGCAGCATTACGATGACCGGTACCAATCCCGACAGAATTCTCGATTGCGTAACTGCCGTCACCGATCAGTTTGCCAACGGGACCATTGCTCCGATCCCGGTCGACTATCAGGTCCCCAACACATCACAACGTGTGCTTCAACTTGTCCTTGGCACTGCCAAGCTTGCCCATCGCTGGCAAGGGATCGACGTTCCATCGTAAGTTAGGGTGTACTGAATCGCGATTGAATTTCGCGAAGCGCAATCAAAAAGCCCGGTCAATTTTGGTGACCGGGCTTTTCAAGTTATCTACTTCGAAGAAGATCGATTAACTGCGTCGACGACGAGCTACCAATCCGAAGGCAACCATGCCGAGCAGGCCAAGAGAGGTTGGTTCTGGAACCGCTGCCACCAGGGATACAGTAAGGGCGTAGTCGCCAGTTCCTGCACCTGCTGTAACGCCAGTCCCGTCCGCGAAAGTGGAATTAAAGGCACCAACAGCAAGTGTGTAGTCACCTGCTGCCAGGTCTAGGGTCAGAGCGCTAAAGAGACCTGTAGCTGCACCATCATCGTCGTTGGCAATCAATGTGCCTGCTGAGTCAAAAATTGCGATTTCAGTGTCGGCGTCTGCTCCAACAAATCCATTTGGGTCAGCCAACGTTTCAAAATTAAACGTTCCGGCGGTGTCCAAAGTGATGTCGTAAAGATCGAAAACGTTTGCGACTGCGAATTCACCGTTGGAAGTAGCAGTACCTCCACCACCGATGGAACCGAGCGAGAAAGCACCATTGGTGTCACTGTCGAAATCGACTTCTTCAAACGTTGCTGTAACGTTGGTCGACTGAGCGTCAGCGCCGGGGCCATCATCAAACGAGTCGATGAATTCGAATCCCCATGTTCCACCTGCATCAATGCCACCGGCAAAGGTTCCGGTGATATCCTGGGAAGAATCAAAATCAAACGATCCGAATCCACCATTGCCAGGACCTGTCGTCTGCCAGGTAAATGAGTTGAATCCTGTTGGATCCGTAATGATGATATCGGCTTCACTACCAAAGGTTCCAGCCACAACTTCAGTTGTCGTGCCACTGAAACGAATTGAATTTGCGTTAAAACCTCCGTTAAAGACCACCGATGAGAGTGAGTTGTCCGCGTCACCGGTGACACCGGCATGGTCAAAGGGGCCTCCAAGTGATACCGATTCGGAATTAATTACGCCGGCACCCCTCGTGGCATTCGAATCAGCGTGGGCTGATGTTGTGAGGCAAGCTACAAGAGCAAGCGTCAAGAATTGAAAGTAGAATCTCTTCATGTGGAAGTCTCCAAGAGTCAAGGAAAATCAAGAGGTAAATGAAATCTCGCGCTTCCATGCTAACTGAAAGTGATATGCCTTACTGAGTGTAAAAACAAAAACGGAAACTTTGTTGAGACTTTTTGAATTGACGCGGCATGTCTCAGACGGTGGAGGCTTGGAATTCAAACAACAGACAGGATCTAAAACGCAAAAACGCAAAAACGCTATCGTTTCGGACAAATGAGCTAAAATTCCGCTGTGAATTTCCGGGAATTTTCACGTTCAGACGAAAAAAGCCGGGTCAACCAATGACCAGGCTTTTCGAATTATTGTCTGCCTTTGAAAGAATTGTTGCGGCGACCCTGGTACAACCAAAGGCAAGTGTCCCCAAAGAAGTCGGTTCCGGTATCGCCAGTGAAGGTGAGGCGGTAGCCGCCGAGTCCTGAATTGTATAAATCCCAACACTGGTGGCAGGTAGGACCGTCAGAGGCGAGAAGCGCATCACTAGCTAGAAACAGTAGCGAGCGTGTCGGGCAAGAGCCGGTTTTACAGCGTTTGGGACACTCTACTGAAAGTTTCCGCCGCTGGCGTCCCGATTGCGCCAATCAGCCGATCTTGTGTCGCCATAGGGATCGAAAGTGGCCGTTGACTGTCCTTGGACTAGTGCGGTGCGATTGTTGGCCGCAAAAATCGGCTGAGATGTCCCTGATCCGTTGCTGATATTTGGAGTCGCCTGAAAAGTTCCGGAGTAATACGGTTGTTGGACACCAGCGAAACCCTGTTGTGCAAGTTGAGCAACCTGTGCTCCGGTCGCTCGCGTGTAAAACTGCGACGGGGCGCGAACTGCAGAAGCATCTGTTGCTGGAAGACGTGTGCGATCAAATGTTTCGTTTACGGCAGTGGTCGAGTAATCCGTCGAGCTCACAAAAGAATCCCCGTATCCGCGATTGTTGCGAGATTGAGTGTCTTGAACCAAAACAGAATTGGCATTTGAAGGGCCAACCTGTGGCGGTTGACTTCGCGAGGCACTGCCAATGGTGGTTGCAGAGGCTGAGCCACTGGTGGAACCGCTGCTTGAGCTTCCACCTGAAAAGTTGTTGTTTGCCTCATCGCTTGCTCGCCACCCCTGGTCACGATTGAACTGACTTGTCCGATCTGCAGGTGTAGGAGCTGCCTGTCCGGTGTTGATCAAACCACCGTTGGATCCAAATGGATTGTTTCTGGCAATCGATGGGATGTTGAGCGAATTGGTTGGCGGTGGAGCAATGATTGGTGAGCGACCTGCCAAACCACCAACCGGTTGCCCAAAGGTTCTTGAAGTGCTGCCGCCGGATTGGTTAAAAAACTGCTGCTGTTGGGGAAACTGTTGAAACTGCTGCTGTTGGGGAAACTGTTGAAACTGCTGCTGCTGTGGAAATTGCTGCTGCGGAAACTGCTGCTGTGGAAACTGTTGAAACGGAAATCCGGTGGGCTGAGCACATTGATTGCGGCAACCCGTTAACGAAAAACTTACGGCGCAAACAGATACCAGCAAACAGACGAATTTTTGATTGGAGAACATGACAGACCTTCCGGAAGTTGACTCGCAAGTCCATTTTTGGAGCGAGCTTTAGGCGGAAAGTAGCAAACGGCCAACTTCTTGCAATATCAATCATGCTTGCGTGGCAGAGCCGGGGGTCTGGAGAGGCTGGGGCGAAGTTTGTCAGGCTTTTTGCCTTCAAAGCGCCCAATTGAGTTGCTGGCGCAAACACGAATTTACAACAGTCTGGCAAAAGGTATCCTATTTCAATGCCAGCAGAATCGATCAACCTGAAACTTCTTCAACAACATGCGCAACTCACCGACCAGGCTCGCTCCCGGTTGACGAATCATCGCTTTGATCCCCATTTACAGCAGCCTATATTCGGCTTTGGCGAGCTTGTGCTGCCAAAATTCTCCAGCCGTGCCAAAGGTTGTCGAATTTGGGACATTCTTGGTGAGGAGTTCATTGATTGGACTGGCGGGGCTGATTCAAATCTGTTGGGGCATCGTCACCCGGAAATCGTTGAAGCCATCAAACTGTGGGCGCTCGACACGCCAGCTCATCAACTCGATCCGCCGGCTGCCTGTGACGGACCGCTGACCGATCCTGGCGAACTGCAGATTGCCAGTCAGCTTGCCGGTATTTTTGGCGATGACCAACTGGTTGGTTTTACGCGTGGGCGTAACGAAGCGCTCTACTCGGCAACCGAAATGGCGCGGACGCTGACGGGCCGACCGATGATTGCGGTCTACGAAGTCCACTCCAACAGACAGCTCTTCGCGGAAGATCAACGCTTTCGATTTACGCGATCACACTTCGAAGAGGCGAACGTTAAAGCGATTCCCTTTGGTGACATAAAGGTACTTCAGTGGTTGTTGAAATCCAATCCGGACAAGTTTGCAGCCGTCGTTTTGGCTCCACCGACATTTGAACCACCGCCAACGGACTACTATTGCGATCTACAAACGCTTTTGAATGAACATGGCACATTGCTTGTTCTGGACGAATCCGAATCGGCTTTTCGGCTTGAAATCGGCGGTGCCCAACAGTTCTTTTCGCTAACGCCGGACATCACGATCACGGGTGAGAAGCTGGGTGGTCCCTTTGCTTTTTCCGCAGTGCTTGGACGCAAAGATCTGCTTTCCAGGGCTTGGCGAAGCACCATGAAGGCGCTCGACCACCCCGGAGGATTGACGCTCGACGTCGTTCAAGCGAGCCTCAAAATAGTGATCGAACAGGATTTGCCATCCTTACTGAAACACGTTGGTTCTCAGCTCCAGGATGAGTTCAATGACCTTGCGAAGGAAATCGGAGCGCCTTGCAGTCTCGTTGGTCATCCCACGCGGTTGACGATCAATTTTGACGACCACGAATTCCTGACCGCCGACCAAATGCGAGCCGCGTTCTGCATGGCGGCGTTGGAAGAAGGAGTGATCACGCATGGTGAGTTCTGGCCTAATGCGGCACATGACAAAGATGCACTCTTTGATTCGATTCGCGCATTGGAGCGGGCATTGAAATCGACGACTGCGTGGATTAACGGAATGGCCAAACCTGAGGAGGCAGTGGGCGAACCTTTTTCCAGGCATGAAATTCGTGGACGCGTTGACGCATTGAACATGATTCGCAAAACGATGGTGCTGACGGGCTGGATCCTGATCGATGGACAGCCAGTCGAGATGTCAGCTGTTTGCGAAGACGGGTCGCTTGTCGAAGCCGAGACAGTTCATCGTGGTGATCTGGAGAGTTCCAACGGAATTCAGGCCACCAGCGCCGGGTTCAAACTATCTCTTGAAGTGGACAGTATCAAAAAGCCCAGTCGCTTTTTGATCGAGTGCCGTCAAAACGGTATTCAGGTCTATCGAACGTTGCTGGTCCACGATCCAGCCGTACAGACCTCAGCTCCCTATCCCTTTGGGGACGGATATCTGTTCACATAGCATTGTGGCACGGTGGTCTGCACCGTTGAGCAGGCGGCAAGTTGAAGCTTGGGCTGTCCTGTTCCCGCATCCGGCTCTGCAAACAACAAGCTCCAATTTCCATGAGAAATCATCCAATATCTGGTCGACTCCGGCGAATTACAGGGTATCAAGACATTTCTGGTCAGGGAGTCGTCCATGAAGGGCACCGCAGTTCCAAAAGCAAAGCAGTACGTTAAGTATGTTCCCGCCCACCAGGTCGAATCGCACTCGATGGCCATCAGTTATCTGTTTTGGCTGATCGGATTCACCGGCGCCCATCGATTCTATCTGGGCAAGCCGGCCACAGGAATCATCTGGTTCCTGACCTGTGGGCTATTTGGAGTCGGTTGGTTGGTCGACCTGTTTTTAATCCCGCTCATGCTCCGCGAAGCAAATGAAGAGTTCTGTCCTGGCGATACTGACTACACCATCGCCTGGTTGTTGCTGATGTTCTTTGGATTGCTGGGCATTCACCGTTTCTACCAGGGGAAAATCTTCACGGGCCTGTTGTACATGGCCACGGTTGGATTTGGCGGAATCGGCTACGCCTACGATGTGCTGACGATGAACGAGCAAATCAGCGACCGCAATGAAGACGCCATTCGCGACGCTCAGTGGATGTACGGTTACTCTTCCAGTGAGTTTGCACTTGCAAACTAGGAAACCAGGTCCTTGCTTCAACCGAACACTGCAAACTTACTCCTTCGGCTGCGGCATGCTTTCTGTTTCGGCAAAGAACTGTCGTAGTTTTTCCGCTGTTTCGAGATAGTCGGGCGATTGTTTGTTGTATCGGCCTGAGTTTGACCGCGGTAAAGGTTGGCATTTTGATTTCTCGACGCCGATAAACTCAAGTACTTTGTTGATCGTCCGTTCGTTGTCATTAACCAACGACTCAAACTCAATTTCCAGAATTTGGTCTTCGCCAAAGACAGGCTTCCACAAGTCAAGAAAGAGGTCGTAGCACGACATCGCGAGCAGGAAGTTGATGTTCGTTTGCTGGTGTTTCTGTTCCAACAGCACCTTTTTCAATTCGGTTCTCGACAGGCCGTAAAGCTCTCTGGTTTCGTCAAAGCCATTGCGAAACACTTCGGCCATGCTTTTCGAGTCGAGTCCCAACTCACGATTGTGAAAAAAGTGGGACAAGGATCGCTCCACTGGATCACGTCGAATAAAAACAAGTCGCACATCAGGTTGCATTTTTTTGAGCCGTTCAAAATCGCAATCCATGTAGTAGCCCGGACTCGCTTCACCGGTGATCAGTCCCTTTTGTTGTGCGTCCCTGATTCGCGGAAACATTTCAAAATAGTATTCTTCGGGCCAATCCGCATGACCAAAGAACTGCAGCTCTTTCGAGAGTGGCGACAGAACTTGTGGGTGTGTTTTAAGTTGGTCCCACAGTGCTGTGGTGCCAGACTTCATGGCTCCAAAAATGACGAAACCCGGTTTCATGGGCTGTGAGCTTTCGTCCCATTCTGCTTCTGGTTGAAGACGATTGTGTTCGAATCGTGTCGCCCGCCCAATGGACGAAATTGCATTGCTCCAGTCATCGTTGGCGATGTGAAGGCGTGAAAGCAGCATGTGCTTGCTGGCGGCAAACGAAGTGCTACTCATGTCCGCCTGGTTGAGCGTCTTGATGGCCCGTTGGGTCGTTTCTGGCGATAGCGAAGTTGTGTGAATGCGATCCAGAAATTCCGTAATCGGAGGATGAAGCATCATTGTGGCTTTGACCGCATGATCGACAGCGCTGTCAGAATGCTGCTGGTTCAGTTTGAGCATTGCCAGTTTTTGATGCGCTGCAGCAGCAATGTCGTTCGGTCCAAGCTGGACTACTTTTTCAAGACACTGGATCGCTGCTGGTAGATCGCCCTGTTTGCCCAGCAATTCGCCCATCTGATAAAACTCTGCTACCTTTGCCGAGTCGTTGCCGATGACTTTTCTGGCGATTGCATCAGCCGCTTCCTGATTGCCACGGACGAACTCCAGATTTGCCAGGCAGCGTTGTAGTTGAGCAGAGCCGGGGAAACGAGCGAGTTGTTTCCTGATTGCCGAATCGGCTTCCTGCCATCGGCCGTCGTCAATCAACGCTTCAATTTGGGAAACGTGTCGATGGTGTCCACGCAGCCACCACAGAGAGTTCAGGATCCAGTTTCCTGGTCCGGAACTGGTTTTGAATTCGTTATCCAAACCACGGCTCATTCTTGATTGGGCCTTTTGATCGGATCGAATGAAAGGTTGCGGCACTGCCTGGCAAATGTGAGCGGCTTGCCGCGCACAATTCACACAGCATCACCACAAAAATCGTATTGTCAAAAAGGATTCGGCCGGGACAGGCTTGCCTGCAAATTCGCGCTAGAAGATTCCTAATTGATCACGCGCGTCGTCGCTCATCATATCCTGAGTCCATGGAGGATCCATCACGACTTCGACTTCGACTTCATTGACCTGCTCGACATCACCGGCATACTTTTTCGTGTCGGCGACCAACTGCGGGCCGGCGGGGCACATGGGGCTGGTCATCGTCATCTTGATTTTGACGTCGTGCTTTCCATCTTCGGTCTGTTCCGGCAGGACTTCGACTTCGTAGATCAAACCCAGATCGACAATATTGACGAACAGCTCCGGATCGATGACTTGTTTGAGTGCTTCGCGAACATGATCTTCTTGGAGGAGTGCCATTTTAAGCGTTCCTGAACGACTGGATTTGGAAAAAATGTAGAGGTGGTTTCAAACGTGACCAAGTCTATTGTTATCCGCAAGGGTGGAAAAGTGAAGTGGCTCAATGGTTCAGAATAGCTGGAAATCGCCTGTCGCCTCGAATGCATTTTGAATATGCGTGATCGCAGGAGGCTTTGTTGGATCTGGCCAGAGAATTGAAATCACATCGAATCGCAACGGAGCGTTCTCAAGCCGATTCTTGACTGCAAAGAGTCTCGCGGTTTGAGTGATGTGACGCTGCTTTTTGTCATCGACAGCTTCGGTCGGATCACCAGCAATATCACTGGTCCGGGTTTTGACTTCGACAAAAACTGCCGTTCGGCCATCGGAAGCGATCAAGTCAATTTCGCCGACCTTCTCACCAAAGCTATGTTCAATGATCCAGTAGCCCTGTTTCAACAGAAAGCGCTCGGCAGCAAGTTCACCACGATTTCCCAATGACATCGTTTCGTTGTTCCTGTCCAGCCACCGCACAACGGGGTCGGCAAGAATCACACGAAAGAAGTGTTTTCGGAGATTCAGAATCGAAGCACGTTTGAGTCGATCCCGAGCAGCTCCAAACATAAGCGACTACTGGTCGCCGTCTCCGCCCGTTTCGGATTCGACCTCTGGCGTTTCCGGCTTCACTTCAGGAGTTTCGACTTCTGGAGTCTCAACTTCTGGCAATTCCGCTTCTACGGCTTTCTCGACCTTGTCTGGCATTTCGGATGCGGGTTCAGTCTCAGCTTTTGGCGCTTCGGCAGGTGGATCTGATTTCGGCATTTCAACTTTCAGCTCTGCCTTGGGAGTCACTTCGTCGGCAGGCATTGCCTTTTCCTCCATCTCAGCAGCATCCTTCTTGTCGTCTGATTTCATGTCATCGGATTTC
>CAYUNP010000042.1:0-32187 GCA_964446085.1 uncultured Pirellulaceae bacterium | reverse complement strand
GTGGCTCTGTTAGCGATCGAATAGACCGATTTGCGCACCGATCAGCCAGTCGTCAAAATCGCGGCCTTCGGTGGTGACGAGATAGCGACCAAAGAGAGTGAATCGAAAATTTCCATTGGCCCAGAAATGAACTCCAACTTCGGGATACACAGCTGCTAATCCGTCGATGTCGGTATCCTCATCGAAACCCTCGTTGGAATCCGAATCAAACGCCACGTCGGCAGCGAGTCCTACGACATCGCTTGCCAGGACTCCTGCTTTCGCCCCGATACCTATAAAGGGCGCTACTCGAGTAGGAGTTTGCAGTCGAGCACCCACATCCAATCCAATGGCGGTTGTTCCGTTGCCTGAAAGACCCGCCAGGGAAATGCGATTGGAGAAGTAGTTCTCTATGTAGACTTCGCGCCCAATCTCCAAGCTGCCAAATGCATCGTCAACTTGGCCTCCGCCACCACCGACATAGCCATCCAGATACTTGGTGTGCCGCGCGTCAAAACCCTGTTTTAATTTCCCTAAGATGTCACCTTTGCTGGCTCCATCGGCATACTTTTGCTTGTAGATTGGATCTTCGAGTGCATACCGCGAGCGCAGCGAGCAACCCGAAGCGAAAGTCAAAAGAATGATCACCAATACCCAGCGCATGTCCGCACACTAGCGAATTAATCGAGCTGTTGAAAGAACTGATCGAACACCTTCAACGATTCCGAAATCAATGCTATGACGGGTGGTCAAGTAACTGCGCCAGCAAAGTGGTACTACCGGCTATGTAATAGTGGATACAGTAATTTATTTTACTTAATCTAATTCTTGACTTAGTCCAATATTTGGTTAAAACAACGATATGAAACCAGATCCAGCCAACGTTCTTCGAGAAAACGGGGTTCAAGTCACGGCGCAGCGAGTCGCTGTGCTTCGAGTTGTGTCTACCCATCCGCATTCAACGGCGGACAGGGTTGCTGATGCAGTTCGGGCTGAAATCGGTGCAATCTCAAAACAGGCTGTCTACGACGCGTTGGGAATTCTCTGTGAAAAGGGACTTGTTCGACGCATCCAGCCAGCTGGTTCACCTGCGCTCTATGAGGATCGAGTCGGCGACAATCATCACCACGTCATCTGCCGCACATGTGGCAAAACGGCTGATGTTGATTGTGCTGTTGGTTCGGCACCTTGCTTGAATGCAGTTGACGATTCGGGATTTCAGATTGATGAAGCGGAAGTGATCTATTGGGGCACCTGTCCTCAATGCGTGGCCGCCAGCAAGTCGAAAGATTAGCTCACGAATCAATCGTCTGGTTTGCGAACAACTACAAACTTAACCAACACATGGAGAATGACATGTTAGTTAATGCGAGCAAACGCCTCGTATCCTGTCACGCTGCTCAACGACCAAATTCATTTTTGATTGCCGCCGTTGTCATCGGTGGCATGCTGGTTGCCAATGGCAACACGTTATCGGCGCAAACCCCGTCGAACGTTTCCGAAACTGAAAAAGTCTCGCACATCGAAGAAGTGGCTCATGCGCCTCACGCATCGGACCATGGGAAAAACATGCCGGCCGGGATGAAGTGCCCCGTCACTGGCAAGAGTTACACGTCAACGGGCGAAGTCATTCCAGCGGCGACCAAAGCAAAGCCGACTGCACCTGATGATGTAGCTTACTCAAATCGTGACTGGTGGCCGAATCAGCTTCGTCTGGACGTATTGCATCAAAATGCGCCAGCCAGCAACCCGCTGGGAGCTGACTTTGATTACGCAGCAGAATTCAGCAAGCTGGATCTTGAGGCGGTTAAAAAAGACATCGAAAAGATGCTAACGACCTCTCAGGACTGGTGGCCCGCTGACTATGGTCACTACGGACCATTTTTCATCCGCCTCGCCTGGCACAGTGCTGGAACCTATCGCGTCGCCGATGGTCGTGGCGGAGCTCGATCTGGAACGATTCGATTCGCACCACTCAACAGTTGGCCAGACAACGGAAACCTTGATAAGGCTCGTCGTTTGTTGTGGCCCATCAAGAAAAAGTATGGTTCAAAAATCTCCTGGGCAGATCTCATGATCCTGACCGGAAACGTATCTTTGGAATCGATGGGTTTTGAAACATTCGGTTTCGCGGGCGGTCGTGCTGACGTTTGGGAGCCAGAGTCAGACGTCTACTGGGGACCGGAAAGCGAATGGCTGGCGGACAAGCGATACAGCGGCGATCGTCAACTCGAAAGTCCACTTGCTGCAGTTCAGATGGGGTTGATTTACGTTAACCCGCAAGGTCCAAACGGCAAACCGGATCCACTTGCCTCAGCTCGCGACATCCGGGAAACGTTCGGTCGTATGGCGATGAACGATGAGGAAACCGTTGCCTTGATTGCCGGCGGTCACACGTTTGGCAAAGCTCACGGTGCGGCTGATCCCGGCAAATTTGTCGGCGCAGAGCCGGAAGCTGCCGGCACCGAGATGCAGGGGCTTGGTTGGAAGAACAAGTTTGGAAAAGGGCATGGTGCGGACACAATCACCAGTGGCCTTGAAGGTGCGTGGACTTCGACGCCTGCGGAATGGTCGAATGGTTTCTTTGACAACATGTTCAACTATGAGTGGGAACAGACCAGGAGTCCGGCTGGCGCAATACAATGGAAGCCAACCGATGCGTCCGCTGACAGTTTGGTTCCTGATGCACATGATGAGTCGAAGTCGCATGCTCCGATGATGTTCACGACGGATTTGGCTTTGAAAATGGATCCGATTTACGGTCCGATTTCAAAGCGATTCCACGAGAATCCTGATCAGTTTGAGAAGGCATTTGCAAAAGCCTGGTACAAGCTTACGCACCGGGATATGGGGCCGCATTGTCTTTGTCTTGGGCCAGAAGTGCCAGAAGTACAGTTGTGGCAGGATCCAATTCCCGCTGTCGACTACGAGTTGATTGGTGATGGAGAGATCAAATCTCTCAAAGCCACGATTCTCGATTCCGGCCTTTCTGTCTCCCAGCTGGTTTCGACTGCCTGGGCATCGGCTTCGACTTATCGTGGTACAGACATGCGTGGAGGAGCAAATGGTTCCCGCATTCGACTGGCTCCACAAAAAGATTGGGCTGTTAATCAGCCAGCAGAATTGGCGAAGGTGATTGAAGCGCTTGAAAAAGTCCAGGCGGATTTCAACGGATCAGGTGGCGGCAAGAAAGTTTCACTCGCCGACTTGATTGTGCTTGGTGGATGTGCAGCGATTGAGAAAGCTGCCAAAGATGGCGGCCGGGAAATCGAAGTTCCGTTTTCGCCAGGTCGCAACGACGCGACCGAAGAATTGACTGACGCTGATTCATTCGCGGCTCTTGAACCTCTCACGGATGGATTCCGCAACTACCACACCGAAGGGCAGCGCCGCCGCCCTGAGGAGTTGCTGGTTGATCGTGCTCACCTGTTGACGCTGTCAGCACCTGAAATGACGGTTCTGGTTGGTGGCTTGCGAGTTCTCGATTCGAATTTCGGCACCTCAAAGGTAGGAGTCTTCACCGATCGTCCGGGTGTTCTCTCGAATGATTTCTTTGTGAACCTGACCGACGTTGGTGTTGTTTGGAACAAGTCATCGAAAGGGGCACATATGTATGAAGGCCTCGATCGCGACACCGGAGACGTTCGTTGGACGGGAACTGGTGTGGATCTGGTGTTTGGATCCAATTCACAACTGCGTGCACTGTCAGAAGTCTATGCAAGTGAAGATTCGCAGGACAAATTCGTCGCTGATTTCGTCAAAGCGTGGGACAAGGTAATGAACCTTGATCGATTTGACTTGAAGTAGTGTCGCCTTTGTCGCTGAAGCAGGGTCGCTGGATTTCCAGCGGCCTTTTTTCGTGAACAACCCGGTTTTAACACTGGTCTTGTCGTAAAACTGCACCCGCTTCACAATGGCGACAGGTAAGAAGAGGTGTCGATAGTCGAGGGCATAGACATGATGCAGATGCGCAAAATGGTTTCCAACAGTAATGCAGTTCTATTGCTTGTTCTTCTGGTGTTATCACTGGCAGGATGCCAGCAGGAGAGCGCTGGCACTTCATCGGCTGGAAGTTCGGCCAGTCATGGCGTTGATGATGTAAAGGACAAGGTACTCAAGCATCTCAAGGACAAGGTAGATTCCAGCGCCGTCGTCGATTTTCCTTTTGTCGATGGATGGAGCAACCCTGACAAGCGGCCTCTTCCCAGAAATGGTCTGTCGGTGGCTTACAATCACAAATCCGGGATGACGGCTACCGTTTATCAATATTCTGGCGGGCTGGCTTCAGTCCCAGACGACATTCAATCCAGAGCAGTGCTTGATGAATTTGCCAACTCGAGAGCCGGTTTGAAACAAGCGGTCGAAGCGGGAGTTTACGACGATTTGGTGTTGGAAGACGAAGACATTGTTTCTTTGGGAGACTCTGCCGTCAAAACCCATTGGGCTAGTTATCTTGTGCAGCGCGAAGGAGCGAGTATCGCGACAGAAATTTTTGTTTGGACGCACAAGAATCAGTTTTTCAAACTAAGGCTGAGTACTTCTCCCAAGCGAACGGAAGCGGATAAGGCGTCTCTTGGTGAATTGTTTACGGCCATCGGAGAAGCGACTTCGTCATAAACCCTGTTCAGTAACTCAGTAACCAATCTGGGCGTTCAGAACTGTTTTGAGAACTTGATTGCTGTCACCAGATAGAAGCGACTGTCTCCAATTTGCCATCGCCATGGTGATTCGATCGACCATGGTTGTGAAGAAGTTTCTACGAGCATCTTCGCGAGAGAATCCTTGATCGCCCAGGGGTTTGTGCCAGTGAAAAAGTTCCGGTCATTGATGGCGCGGCGCGACAGTTCGAGGACTGTATCGTCATTTTCAGTCTGGGCAATTTCTGGCAGGGTGTCACTGGAAACGAAGTCCGTGACCAGAATTCCGACTGCTCCCATACCAAGCATTTTTGCCATCAGTCGCAAATGCCCGTCTCTCAGGGCGATCATCATGTAGTTCTTGTGCGGTGATTCATCTCCATACGCTTTGACCGCCGAATCCAGCAGCTGGGTCAACATGCATGTCGATGCGACAACATCGAATTGACGATCGGATAGAACCAGTTCGACACGTCGCGCCTTTTCGGCAAGCGCCAACACGCTCGATTCCGTTGGGTTGGGCGACATGTTTTCCAGATCGTCGGCAATGCCACTGAGGTCAATCGCAGGTTCAAAGACAATTTTTTTCGATGCCAGAATTGAATCTGAAAGTTTGTTCCGTTGATAGTTGAGGGCGTCTCCATCGAAGTCAAAAAGATGAATGCTGGAATAGCTGTCCAGCAATGCAGCCAAATCAAGATCATTCCCATTTCCCGCTCCGAGGATGGCCAGTGCAGGTTTGGAGTCGTTGTTGGAAACAGTCGCGGTTTTGGCCGCCACGAGAATCAGGTCGGTAATCCGGTTGCGATGCGATTCGAAATGATGCGCAAGGGTACGGGTGGTTTCGTTGAGGGCCTTTTGGCGTTCGATGATTCCCATGATGTTTCACAAAGGCGATAAGTCAGGGGCCGTTAAACGCAATGCCGTTCAACGAGCATGAAAGGTGGCACAGGCTTCCAGTCTGTGAACATACTGCAGCCCGGCGAAACGTAAAACAACTTCGATAAAATTTGACAGGCTCGAAGCCTGTCCCACCTTCATTGAACGGTATTGCCGTTAAACGAAAGTGATTTCACGACCGGATGATTCTGGCTAAAGTCGGAACTGGAAACAGTTTTGCATTTGGCTTCATCGGAGTGGCATGATCGCCAGGAACTGTAAAGTATTGATGCAAACTGATGAAGGCTAACTTCTGTTCATAACTTTGGGGTCAAAATAGTCCGCGATGGTTCCTTCAAAAACAGTCATGGCCTGTTTGACAAATTCGTGCTCGTTAAGCTCACGAATCTGTTGAGCACGTGTAAGCGTTGGAGCAATGGACTCGGGCGTGGGTGCATTTTTTGAAACGACAAAGTCGATCCGAATACGACGGCCAGCAACCTGATGCAACGCTTCTTCGATTTTGGTTTTGCGATCGGTACGCGAACACATCGTGCGGTGCATTGCGTCGAAAAGTGCGACTTCAATGTTGTCGGGTGACTTGGTGGTCAAAGTGTCATAGTTCGATGCCATGTCAGCCGTCATGTCGCCCATCGACTGCAGTGCTGATTGATAGAGCGTCTTGATGTCGCTGCTGGCTGCTACGGCAGGCGTTGCCGTAGATTCATTGGTGATCGGAGTATTTGGCGCAGGTGCCGGTTGACCGTTGGAGCTGACAGGAGTCGCTTGTGGCCTCGAAGGCTCCGTTTCGGCTATCGAATTCGCCGCCGCAGCAATTCCTGCAGCAGCTGCCGCAACCTGTACCGGCTGATTTGACGATTCGGTTGTCGGAGCAGGCGATTGCGCGATCGCTGGCGGCTTAACTACGTTTTTTTTTACGGAACTGCCGCCTTGAACGATTGCTTTGCCCGCCGGCATTTTCGTCAAAGTGTTTACGAGATCGGAGATCGATTCCAGTTGCTGTAAGTTACAGATTCGAACTGCGGCAACCTCCAGCAAAACTCGAGCGTGGAGGCTTGACTGCATGCGCACCACTGCCGTATCGAGAATCTGAACGACCGTCAGCATCGTCTGCAGCCCAAGTTGGCCTCCGACTTCACGAAGGCTGTCAGCGTCGCTGGCCGAACAGTTCTGCAAAACTTCATCTCCGCAGCCGACATGCATGGCCATCATGTCGCGGAAGTAGCCGAGCAACTGCCCCGCAAGCTGTCCTGAGTCCACGCCACCTGCAATGCTTTGATGAATCAGATTCAATGTCGTTGTTGCATCATGCGCTGTCATCGCACTGGCCAACTCGGCAATGCGACTCATGTCCGTCGTGCCGAGAAGTTGATGAACTTCCTCGACAGAGATGTCATCGCCACAAAAAGAGAACAGTTGTTCGAGTAGCGACTGGCTGTCACGCATCGAACCGTTCGCGCGACGCGCCAAAAGTTGCAAGGCTTCGTCGCTGGCAGAAACGCCTTCGCTTTCAGCAATCTCGCGAAGTCGGTTGGTGATTTCGTTTGGTTGAACGGGTGAGAAATCGTAGCGCTGACAGCGCGACAGCACGGTGATAGGAATCTTTTGAGGATCCGTTGTGCAGAAAATAAACTTCACATGTGCCGGCGGTTCTTCAAGCGTCTTCAGCAGCGCATTGAAAGCTTGCTGGGTCAGCATGTGAACTTCGTCGATGATGTAGATTTTATAGCGACCTCGTCCCGGACGAATTGCTGCGTTGGATCGAAGTTGTCGAATCTCGTCGATGCCGCGGTTACTTGCTCCGTCGATCTCCAGTACATCGACGTCTTCGCCTACCGAAACCGAATTGCAGATATCGCACTCGTTGCATGGCGACGGAGATGGTCCGTTGGCACAATTGAGACATTTGGCAAAGATCCGGGCCGAAGAAGTTTTTCCAACTCCGCGAGCGCCCGTAAACAGATATGCGTGCCCGACGCGATTGGATTCGATCGCATTGGAAAGCGCCCGGGCAACATGCCCCTGTCCAACGAGATCCCCGAATGCTTGGGGGCGGTATCGAAGGGCGACCACCTGGTACTGGTCGCTGGCGTTGGGATCGACTGAATTGGCTGGTTCGGCGCTCATGAATTCTTGCAATAACGGGATCGGTCCGGAGCCTGCATTCTAACGGGAATCGGCTGTCGACAGAATGAGGCGGCTTGCAACGAACGCCAATTTCGAACGACTTGAAACCCGTTAATCGTTTGAAATACTGACGTCGAAACGGTACCCTGACGATCCTGATACACCATTTCGACCAGCCATCCGCAAACAATTTTGGAAGCCAACCATGGGACTGCTAGATATTTTCGAAGCAATTCTGCAACCACAACAGCAATCCAGCAGTCGTAGTGAAAGCTCCAGGCGTGCTGTTCGATTGCCAAAGCTTGACCCGACGCCAAGCGTAGGCGACGGGGGCATTGGCGACGTGATGCATTCTGTCGTCCAGATTGTGGCTTTGCGAGAGGGCTTTCGAGGAGGGATGTCATCGGCGTGGACGGGTTCGGGCACGATCGTGCATCCACAGGGAGTTATCCTGACCAATTGCCACGTCGCAAATCCGCGAGGGATGGGCATGTCTTCACCTCCAGCGGATCGTTTGGGGATTGCGATCACGGAAAAGTCTGATCGGGCCCCTGCCCTTTCCTACTTTGGTGAGTGCGTTTGCTACGACGCGGATTTGGATCTGGCTGTGATTCGGATCGTCTGCGATGTAAAAGGACGAAAAATTCGCAAGTTGAATTTGCCTTCGGTTGCTCTTGGCGACAGTGATGACCTTGATTTGGGTGACCGGATTTCTATCTTTGGCTATCCTGGGATCGGTGGAGAGAACGTAACGTTTACGTCGGGCAGCGTTTCAGGTTTCTCGAAAGAGCAAGGAGTCCGATCGCCGCGTGCCTGGATCAAAACTGATGCCACGATCGCGGGAGGAAACTCGGGCGGCACAGCGGTGTGTCCTGAAGGATACCTGGTCGGAATTCCGACGCAGGCGGCTGCGGGATCTGGAATCACGCCTGTTGATGCCCGGCCGGTGTTGGACACCAACCGGGACGGCCGCGTTGATCAGCGAGATACTCCGATGGCGATTGGCGGGTTTATTAACGGTCTTCGTCCTTTGAATCTTGCCATTCCGCTACTCGAAAAAGCTGGCATGCGGGTCAGTAAGGATCGTGGCGACGCGCACGACATGCCCGAACACAAACCTGCTCCAATTCGCGGATTCGATTTTGATTTGATTCGTGAAAAGCCCGAGTTTTCCAACTTGCTGTTTTCAACGCGAGTCACCGACGACGGGCGCCCCATTTATCCGACGGCCAGCATTCCGGCTGGAGTCGATGAAGTTTACGCTTCTTTTGATTTCGACAATTTGCGAAACGGGACGCCGTGGAGTGCTGTTTGGATGAATGAAGGAAATGTCATCATTGAGCAGAAAGACGAATGGGACGACGGCGAAGAAGGTCGCAAGACAGTCAGGATCGCAAACCAGCGCGGCGTGCCAAACGGAATGTATCGGCTCGTTGTCGGAATCAAGGGCGAGGTGGTGCTCGAAGGAGACATGCATGTCGGGCCAATGGTCGATGAGTCGGACAGTGAAATTTCTGGTCGAATTGTTGATGGAAGTTCTGGCCGTGGAATCGATGGTGCTTTGGTGATCGTGTTGAAGCCTCGTGTTGCGATGAGAAAGTTCCTTTCCTCACGACGGGAATCGGACGTCCAGAGTTCGACTGAATCGGAGCGCGATGGCTCTTTCAAGTTGCCCGACCAATTGCCCAAAGGAAGCGCCTACAGCATGGTGATTGCGGCCCGGGGCTATCGACCGTTGACCGTCGAGCAGGCCCTGCGAGTCAGTTCGGGAGCTCCGGAACATGCTGATGTTGGGGAAATTGAACTCGAAAGAGATTGAGTTTCCGAACGAGATATTGATTTTGAGCGACTCACAGCCGATACTTGGTTCATCGGGACAGCGTTGCCGATTTTGAGCCCGTTCAGGATAAAAGTATGAAACTGATTGGATATGCCTTCGAGACAGGTCGCATTGATTTTGCGCGCGAGGACAATCCGTGGGCGTTTCAGATGATCGACAATGGCATGAAGGCCAGTCAAAGAGATCGAATTGTTCTGGATCCTTTGCAGGCGCCTATCGAATTGCACTCGGCCGATGTCAATGAGGAAGAGCCGACGTGGATGAAGTCGACCGAACAGTTGCTTCAGTCAGCCAATCAGATCATTCTTCAGTATCGTGAGCCTGGGTTTCTTCGCTTTCGCAAAGCCACTCACGACGCGAAGCAAAATCGAACTTTTGTTACCCTTGGCAATCAGGACGAAGCGAACCTGTACGCGGAAGAGCACTGGACCAACATTCGCTACTTCTTTGCACTTCGACGCAACATCATCAATTTTGATATTTCTACAATCATCACGCACAAGCGAGGGCAAGGCGCTGATGAAAAAGGAGTCAAGCGGATCGAGCTGCCTACGCGGATGGATGTTTTTGAAGAGACGCCAAGGATGACGTTTGATTCTTCAGGCTCAAAAGCCACTCCTGACATTATCGAATGGAGAGGAACGGTTCCCGAGGGAGAAACCGGGCGCTACGCACCTGAAGGCAGTTACATCCAGCTGAACTTGACGCAAGTGAATCGCCCGTTCACTTTCTTGCACGAAGATCGCAAAGAGTTTCGTAACCACTCGTATGCCTTTGGTGGTTCGAAGATGGAAGGCCTGTTGTCTCGCACCATCAAGAACCGAATGCGAGAAGCTGCCGAGTCAGAAGTTTCGCCTGGCGAAAACTAGGGCACTGCTTGGTAAATGTGAGCGGTAAGATGCCGGCGCGAAATCGCGTCGTTTTTAAAATGGTGTTCGCAGTGGCAGTTTCAAAGCCTCGTTGATACCGGCTTCAGTCGCAGGGCTGGAGAATTTCGCGAAAAGGTGAGACTGTAACGTTGCGAAGTGGGCTCCAGTATGCCTTCAGACGCATGGCATGTGCGTTGAATACTAACCGAGATCAATCAACTGGGAGTCGATATCGTCGGGGTCCGTTTCTGGAACGGGAAGCGAATCAAAAACGTCGACCCCTTTATTGTCGGAAGCTTTTGGGGTTTCGTCGGATTCGTCTTCAAACTTGAACGCTGGAGGAAGGAGCGACGGAGCGACTGCTCCAATGCTGTCTTTCAATGAAAGTGGGTCGCGAGAAAACACCCACATCAAAAGCAGGTAAGCAATCGGAATCGCGACCATTCCGCCAACTGCAATTTTCAAAGCTTCCACAACCGGACTTCGTTTGCTTGACTGGCGACTGGAACTCGATTCTCTGCTGCCCGAAGACTCGCGTCTTTGATTCGGGTCGTGGCCTTGTTCCGCAGCGGCTTGTCGTTTGGCAGCAGCTTTTCGCTGTTGCTCAAGTTTGTCCCGTTTCTGCCTGGCATGCTCCTCACGTCTCGCAATCTTGCTCTCTTCGGCTTCACTGAGTGGTCTGTCGGTGTGGTTGCTCGAAGTGCCTGATGGAGGGGTGCTTGCTTGAGCGCGACTGGAAGAAGATTTTTCAGAAGACGACCTGCGACGCCGACGCCGTTTTCTGATTCCAGCAGCCAGTTGCGGTGGAACGATGAACTTTCCATCCTGTTTTTCAGTCCCTTTGTTGAATTCCGGCTCTTCAACAGAGGCAGCACTGGTCAGGGATTCAGGCAGGCCATCGATCAATTGAACTTCTGGAACCTGCTGAGCCAACACGTTTGCCAATTTGAATTGCTGGTTGCAATGTGGGCAACTGACGGAGCTCTCAGGTCTCACGGTGATAGGGATTCTTACGATACCCTGGCACTGTTCGCAGTTCGCGAAAAGAAAGTCTGGTTTTTGATCCGGGGTGGAAGTCATTGTTTTCATTTTTGTTGCCTGGCAACGGACGAAGTCTAATTCTGTTTTCGAATCGATCGACCTCATCACTTTCCATGAATATACCGACAAAGGTGTCGTCAGAGCAATTCCCATTTCCCAACCGTTAAAGGCCGTAAACTGGAAATAGCCTCGTTTGCAAATCCGTTATCAACGTTTTGTGCGACAAATCCATTTGAGTGACTTTTTGGGCTAACTCATGGGACACATGCTTTTGTCCATGAATGTGGACACGTTCATTGAGCCATTTTTTCAGGGTCAAGAAGTCTCCATTTGAGAACAACTGGCCCAAACCGCCAATCTCCTGCTCCGCGGCCGCAAAGAATTGACTCGCATAGAGATTGCCTAGCGAATAGGTCGGGAAATATCCAAAAAGGCCGGCACTCCAATGAACATCCTGGAGGACGCCGTCAGAAAACGACGGCGGCGTGATCCCCAGGGAAGATTCATATTTCGAATTCCAGGCATCTGGCAGATCTTCGACCGAGAGTTTGCCATCGATTAGATCGCGCTCCAGTTCAAATCGAATAATGATGTGCAGATTGTAAGTTGCTTCATCCGATTCGACGCGGATCAGCGATGGTTGGACTGTGTTAATCGATGCACAAAATCCGTCGAGAGTTTGGTCTTTGAGTGCCTCAGGAAAGTGCTTTTGCGCCGAAGGGAAAAAATGTTTCCAGAACGCGAACGATCGTCCGACAAGGTTCTCCCAAAGTCGCGATTGCGATTCGTGGATTCCAAGAGAGCAATACTTTCCTGTTGGCAATCCGTATTGATCGCTTCTCAAGCCCTGTTCGTACATGCCGTGTCCGGCTTCATGGAGCGTTCCGAAGAATCCGGCGCTAAAGAATGATTCATCGTATCGTGTCAGGATTCGACAATCGTTGGGCCCAATCTCGGTGCAGAAGGGATGGTGCGTTTCATCCAGACGCCCGCGATCGTAGTCAAAGCCAATTTTTGTGGATGCCTCTCTGGCGAAAGCTCTCTGAGCCTCAACCGGATAGTTTCGATACAGGACTTCGTTCGTTGGCCGGGTGCTACTGCCAGCGATCTTTTCGATCAGGGGTACAAGTTCGTCGCGAAGATCGCCCAGAACTTTGGCCACCTCGTCAGTCCTGGCGCCGGGTTCATACTCGTCCAACAGGGCATCGTATCGGCAGTTGTCGTGTCCAATCGCGTCTGCTTTCTGTTGCATCAGCTCGATGATCCGCGCAAGTGTTGGTGCAAATGTTGCGTAGTCGTTTTGCTTTCTGGCTTGAACCCAGATGTTGTGACCGGCGGATGTTGCCTTGGCCAGTTCTTCGACCAAAGATGCCGGGATGCGGACGTCTTTGTCGAACTCCCGTTTCAGTTTCGAGACGACGACTGCTTCGTCTGATTGAGGATCGTCCATCAGTGGCGAATCAGATAGCTGGCTCAACAACTCACCAAGGTGCGGATCCGTGCGTCGCCGGTGAATCTCTCCAGCTAAAAACGTCAACTGTTGGCAGCGATATCCGTCAGCTTGCGAGGGAAGATACGTCTGTTGATCCCATTCAAGAAGTGCCGAAGTAGATTGCAGGAGTGCTGTTTCGCGAACGCGTTGGCAGAGTTCATCGTAGCGAGCTTGGTCGTCCATGTTGAGGTTCCAGAGTCCTTGGTGAGTGGTCTACAGTTCGTCGCCATCGCGAATCGAGCAATAGCTTTCGTATCGTCTTGCATCAATCTTGCCGTCAGCAACAGCCCATTTGATCGCACAGTCATCTTCGTGGGTGTGACTGCAATTTGGAAAACGGCACTCATTGATGAACGGCCTGATGTCCCGAAAGTAACCAGCGACTTCTTCCGGGATCACGTCCCACAATTGCATCTGTCGAATCCCGGGCGTGTCGACAAGGTGCCCTTTCCGATAGAGCGATCGCATTTCTTCGTCCGTCGGATGCTCTTCGGATTGGGTTTCGTCTCTTACTACCGAAAGTGGGATCAATTGAGCGGTTGTTGTCGTGTGCCGTCCCTTTTGATTCTCTGAACTTACTTTGCTGACGCGCAATTCAAGGCCGGGCTCGATCGCATTGAGGATGGAACTTTTGCCGACACCACTTTGTCCTGTCACGACGCAGTCGCGGCCGTGGACGATGCGTCTGAGTTCTTCGACGCCCTGCCCTGTGACGGTCGATGTCAAAATTACGCGATAACCCAATTGGGACCAAACCCCAATCGCTGGTTGTAGATCTGCCGGGTCAACGAGGTCGGCTTTATTGATAATCACCACCGGAACGATATTTGATTGCTCGGCAGATACGATAAAGCGGTCGATCAAGTTTGGCTTCAGTCCCGGCTCCTTTGCGCTGGAGACAATCATTGCCAGGTCGACGTTGGAGACGATGATCTGTTGTCGCTTTCGACTGGTGCGACTAATCTGATTTCGCCTGGGTTCAACGCGGACGATCACCGCCTGGTCTGTTTCGTCTCCCTCAGATTTCTGGATCGTCACGTAATCGCCTGCGACTACGACGTGCTGCAGGTCAGTCGAGAGGGACTTCAGGATTCCGCGGACTGTGCATTGCCAAACTGTTCCCGTGGCGTCACTGACAAAACTGTTCAGCCCGTGCACGCGGAGGACTCTTCCTCGCAGGCAATCAGGGCGATCGACATCGAGTTCGACTTCGAATCCGGAAGCTCCAGTGGCTGCGTCGGCACCGCTAACGGTTCGCTTTCGCGTCAAATCTCCTTTTCCCGAGACCCGTTCGCCGCTGCGTTGCTCGTTCACGCCGTCGGCGTCTTCTTCGAATTCACGAGTGAAGTCACGCTTGCGAACCCGAGTGTTCTGCCGCTTACGAAAATTGGCTCGCACTTGCTTGCCTTTTTTCTTTTTTGCCATGAGCGGACTGTGGGGAACGAGGATATGTTGTCAGACACCATCGGAGATGGAGTCCATTGCTATCAAGTGTCCAATGTAGCGAAATCCGTTTTTTGCGTAAGCTAGGGACCGCCTCAACAATTTGTGATCGAGACCATAAGGTGCGGCCAAATTACGTTTGATGTGACTCTTTGGCAGTTTTCAAGGTTCGCCTACTGGCTGAGAATTCGCCAGATTGAGGCTCCATTGGATCAAAGTTTAACTCTATGGAGAGACGATGCGATTCCAATTGAGTGACCCGCAATGATGAGTCAGTCGTCACAACTGAAAATGGACTGTGAAAGTGATTTGCATTTTTGAGCTCGTGGCGGGGAATCGACTCGACAGTAGCTGACCTACGGTTACACTTTGGATAGATCTCACGAGCCGTCGTTGATGGCTTGCCGTAGAGCCAAAACGGGTCTTCAAGTGACGCGAATTCTCTCCATCCAGAAATCGGCCGAAAACGAGGCGCAGATTCCCTGGAACGAGTCAGAGGTCGAAGTTACCAGAATCGATGATTCGAAGAACGCGTTATCCCTGATCCTCGAAAAACGTTACGACGGCGTTTATTTCTCAGGCGTGCCCGAATGTCTTGCCAAAGGACTTAGTGGCTCCGAAGTGATGGACTGCATTCCGATGGGCGTCGCCCTTCTGGATCAACAGAACAAAATCATTTTTGCAAATCAAAGGCTGACAAGCTGGTTTCCTGACCAAAAGTTTGTTGGCCTTAATTTTTACGAAGCCGTTGGTAGTCCAAGTATCGTCGGGGCCGAACCAAGTCCGCTCAGTTCTGCGGTGGCGAGATCGAGTCGCTGTGAAGCCGAGATTCAAATTGGCGAGCGCTACTTTGTGATGTCCGTAACTCCAGTAGTGCGCGACAATGGTAAAGTCCAGCAACTCGTGGTGTCACTTTCAGATTCGACCGAAATGATGCAGCAGCGACAAAAGCTGACGGCGCTGCATCAGGCGGGTGTGGCTTTGGCCGATCTTCGCCCGGAAGAAATCTATGAGATGGAAATCGAGGAGCGGATCGAACTGCTCAAAGATAACATCATTCATTACACACACGATCTGCTTGAATTCGATGTGATCGAGATTCGCCTGGTGGATCCGAAAACCAGGTTGATGACTCCTTTGTTGTCCGTTGGAATCAATTCCGGTGTTGCCGAACGCCCTTTGTATGCCAGAGCGACTGAGAACGGAGTGACCGGTTTCGTCGCTGCCACGGGCAAGAGTTATCTCTGTGAAGACACGACGAACGATCCAATTTACCTCGATGGGTTGATGGGCGCAAAGAGTTCGTTGACGGTGCCGCTAAAACATCACGATGAAGTGATTGGCTCCTTCAACATCGAGAGTCCCGAAGTTGGCAGGTTTACTGAAAGTGATTTGCGATTCGTCGAGTGTTTTGCTCATGATATCGCCAACGCGATCAATACCTTGAATCTGTTGAACGCTCAGCAGACCAATACGGCGCTTCGCAGTGTTGAAGCAGTTCGGGCAGCGGTCGCGCTTCCGGTGGATCAAATTTTGAACGATACGGTTCAGGCAATCAGTGCCTACATTGGTCATGATCCTGCGGTGACTGCTCGGCTTAACGCGATTTTGGAAAACGCACGCACAATCAAGGAAGCCATTCAGGCCGTTGGCAATGAGATGACGGTTGACCAGGAAGTTCCCGATTGCGTGAAGCCAGGGTCGCATCCACTTTTGCGTGGTAGACGGATTCTGGTCATTGACGTTGACAAAGAAGTTCGCAGTTCAGCGCATCTGTTGCTTGAGAAGTACGGCTGCGTTGTCGAGACTGCTTGCCAGGGTAACGAAGCGATTTTGATGGTGAAGAATTCAGGTCAGGCGAATGCCTACGACGCCATTATCGCTGATATTCGGCTGCCAGACATTGGTGGCTATGAGCTGCTGATCAAACTGCGTGAGTTTGTGCCCGATCCGCCGCTGGTTCTGATGACCGGATTTGGCTACGATCCCGGGCATTCGATCGTGAAGGCGCGCGAAGCGGGACTGCGGGCCAACGCGGTTCTTTTCAAGCCATTCCGACTGGATCAGCTGTTGAAAATTTGCGAAGAGACGGTACTTGAGTTTAGCCCTGAAGCGGCGAAGTAGTTCAAGTCAGGTTTCCTGGCGACATTGTTTCCTGATTGCTCAGGACGTCGCGAACAAGCATGCCCGGAAGAACACGATAGACCGGGATCTGCAATTTATGTTTGGCGATTTGGAGTCGTATCGCTTCATCAATTTCATCGTAGCTGTAGCGTGAAAGAGAGATGAACACGTGTTTCGGGCTCGAACAGGATGCCCATTTCGTCAATGAAGTACCACGTCGAAAAGAGCGCCGTTGAATATCCAGTGATCGAAAGGTGTGCAGGGCTCTTGTTCGGTTTGGCTGACATCTTTTACAGGTTTTCAGTCACGAAGTCGGTCATCAGTTTTCGCAAATGCTTCATCTGCTCTTTGTCGCGAACGCTATGTCGGTTCGCTGGATAGAGCATCAACTCAAATTGCTTTCCAGCTTTCTGTAGCAGTTCAACAAGCTGCAACGTGTTATTCAGGTGCACGTTGTCGTCGATTGTGCCATGGATCAAAAGCATTTTTCCTGAGAGGTTCTCTGCACTCTCAAGTACTGATGATCGCTTGTAACCTTCAGGGTTGTCCTGCGGGAGTCCCATGTAGCGTTCCGTGTAAATCGCGTCATAGTTCTTCCAGTCAGTCACCGGGGCACCCGAGATGCCCATCTTGAAAACATCGGAATGGGTCATGGCAAATGCCGTCATGTAGCCGCCGTAACTCCAGCCCCAGATGCCGATTCGATCTTCGTCAACCCAACCCTCTTTCTTGACGTGTTCGATGCTGGCAAGAATGTCGTTGCATTCCGCCGTCGCAAAGTCACGAAAAATTGGCCAAGCCTGTTTGCCGCTTCGATGAGAACACGATCGTGGATCGACAATGAATACGGCATAGCCCTGTTGAGCCAACATCTGATGCCACATGTACCACTGTCCCCCGAATCCGTTTTTGACTCGCGGAGCCTGCGGTCCGGCGTACATGTGAACGAACAGGGGATACTTTTTTGATTTGTCAAAATCTGGCGGCAAAAGCAGCATGCCGTCCATGGGTTGATTGTCCGTTGGGATTTCAATCAGTTTTGGCTGAGCCATCTGCACGGATTCGAATCGATCGTCAGACGATACGTCAAGTTTTCTGATTTCCATGCCGTCATTTCGATGAACGCTGGTTTGCGGCATCGTCATGAAGTCACTCCATGTGTCGAGATAGTACGACTTGTCGGCACTAAAACTGACTCGATGTGAACCGGCTTTCTCTGTCAGTCGCTTGATCTCTCCGTTGGCCAGGTCGAGTCGGTAGAGGTGCATCTCAAGTGGAGATTCCTTTGCTGCGGTGAAGAAGCAAAACTTCTTTTGCTTGTCCAGGCCGATCAGGCTGCGGATCTCCCATTCACCATCAGTCAGTTGCTTCTCCATCGTGCCGTCGAGTTTGTATCGATATAGATGCCGATAGCCACTGCGAGGGCTGACCCAGAGAAAGGTCGAGTCATCCAGAAAGATCGGATCGCCGGGAGATTCAATCCATGCAGGCGTTTGATCACGAAAGATCGCTTTTGCGTTCTTGCCGTTTGGTTCTGCGGTTACGAAATCCAACCATGTCTGTTCCCGATTTTGTACGTGAGCCACCATGCGGTCCCCGGTTTGCGACCAGGAAACGCCTGAAATCAAAAGCTCATCGCTGTAGCTGCTCAGGTCCACCCACGTTACGTCGTCCGCGCTATCGGTGTCGACGACACCAAGTTTCACCGCTGGGAGCGGATCGCCCGCTTTGGGATAATTCGTGAACTCCGACTTTCCCCGGATCGGCAAGTGATCCATGACCGTAAATGGAAGGACTGGTCCTTCGTCGAGGCTCAGGAACACGACTCGATTTTCGGTCGGATGCCACCAGAAACCTTTGAAGTTCCCTCGTCCGTAGAGTTCTTCCTGATAAACCCAATCCAGTTTTCCCACCAGATTGTCTTTGTCTGTTTTTTTGACGGTCTGAATTGACCGGTCATCAAGGTTCAGGAAATTCAATCCATCATTGTTCACAAATGCCAACCGATTTTCGGCCGGATTGAGAACCGTGAGCTCAGCTTCGTTATCCGGATTACCAAGACTCATCGATTCGTTTTCGGCGATGAAGTAAACGACTGTGTGACCAGCGCCTGAGACGATTGAAACTTTGCCATTGGTCGCATTGGTCGGATCCGCGGCGAGAAGCTTGTCCGTCGCATCTTTTTCCAGGCCAAGTGGCTCAAGGGATTTCGAGAATTCCGCTTTCACAAACGGAGCGGCGGGCACGACGACAGAATTGGATTCGCAATCCACAACGACCGACCTGCCCCACTTTTGATCGGAAAGGAAATTCGTTTCGCCAAACCACTTTGGTGATTTAGGCGTCCGCGCAAACAGGCTCGACGGACCATCAATCATGTCCAGCGTGATCGGAAGTTTCCGTTTCACTTCAGTCACCGCCTCCACTTCCACCGCCATCGGTGATGGAATGCGAGTCACAGGATAAACGCTTCCTTCTGCGATCGATTCATCAAAGAAGTTCCACATGACCAGTCCATCATCTGATTCTGCTTCCAACATATAGGCAGCCAATCGCCCCAATGGCTGAGCCGAGGGGACGTAGTAGCTGCCAGCTGGCACTTCAATCGACGCGGCCGCACGCTGAGTTTCAACCCGAACATTGGCATGCTTCTGGAATTCGGCTGTTGATCGCCTCACGTTGATCACCGTGTCCTGCTCAACTTTGATTTCGTCGGGCTTGGAGAATGTCGAGACTTTGATCCCATGGCGAAGCAGTCGATCTACGGCGCGGGGGTGTTCCGCAGGAATGATCCATGCATAGGGAAGTGTTGTTGCGCTGGTCGATTGGTAGTCGCTAACGAACTCGCACTCGTAGTCATGCGGCTCGCCATCCTTGAATCCTTTGAGCTTGAACTTTTCTTTGAAGGGCTGCGGTGCCGCCGAAAGTGAAACCTGGATTCGATTCGGATCAGAGGATGCTTTTTCGATAATGTCCTTGTCAACTTCTTCGAGTAGCTTGACGACGTCGTCCGAATTTTCGGTCATGTAGTCAAGAATGGTCGAAACAAACGCGTGTGTTGCCTCGATGCGTTCCTGGTAGGTCGCATAGGAATACGCTTCGGAGAGGATTGCCAGACGCCCTCGCATGCCAACGTACTCCGTGCTGTAGCGAGGTTGGTGTCCAAAACTGTTCCACCTTGTGTGGGACGGATTGAAATTGCCATAATAGAAAGTCGACGTTCCATTCTTTTCCAGTCGCTCCGTCACTTCGGGCATCATCGTGCCTCGTAGCCACTTGCGAATCGGTTCGGCGGTGGCAGGGTTATGCGGGATGTCGTAGGTCAGAGGGTAGCGGTGCTTTGATCCGTTGGTTGTGTGGCAGTCTATAAACAGATGCGGATTGGCCTTGTTGATCAGCCCAACAAGCGCGCGGGTTTCGGGAGCTTCCAGTTTGACGAAATCCCGATTCAGATCGAGACGCTGCGGGTTGGCGCGGCGTCCCATCTTCTCTGGCCCAACCTGGCCCGGGCGATTTTGAGTCCCCATTTGGTCGTTGGCGTCGGCGCTGTAGTTGGGCACAAACAGCAGCACGTTTTTCTCCAGCCAGTTCGACTTTGGATCGAGCCCCAGTTCGCGGATCATGCGAAGAAGTGCTTCTTTACCGGCACATTCACCACTATGAATGTTTCCGATGACCAAAATCACGTTCTTGCCTTTTGTGTCTCCGCCGGGCTCATAGGGAGTTGAGCTAACGGTGACGCACATGATGTCACGATCGTGAACCGTTTTGCCAATTGAAAAGCTGCTGATGTGTTCTGCAGCAGCAGAAGCTTTCTCGATGAAGTCTTCGACCTGAGCCGAAGTGCTGGTCGCGGAATAGCCAGAAGATTCGGCGATTGTCCGGAGTTCGGAAAGTTTCGTTTCCTGAGCGTGTGTTGATTGCAAATCAGCCATTGAAAAAAGCAACACCAAAAGAATACAGTAGGCAAACTTCATCGCGTTCGTTCCCGGGTACAATTTGTCTCGATGGCAAATAGTCTACGCTTAATCGAACGGGACTGCATCCACCAGGCGAAAGCCACTGATGAATTTTGGCGCAAAGATGAAATATGAAACAAATGGAAAAGCCTGGATCGTCTCAGGTTGCCTGTTGGCTGCCGTTGCTGTCGGATTTGGGGCAATCGGATCGCACCTGTTGAAAGAAACGCTGGATGTCGACGGTTTGGCACGTTGGGAAACGGCATCGAAGTATCACATGTACCACGCGCTTGGACTGATCGCCGTTGGTATGGCGACAACTTTGAACGCTGGTCGCCGAAAAATTGTCGGCTGTGTCATGTTCGTTGGAGTCTTGCTTTTCTCCGGCAGTTTGTACGCCTACGCTTTGACAGAGTTCAAGCCTTTGGTGGCGGTTGTTCCCTTTGGTGGATTTTCGATGATCATCAGCTGGATCCTGTTCGCGTGGTTCAGTTTTTCGAGTGGATTGGTGGAAGGCAAAAAGCACGATGGAGCGTGATTTGAAAACCGGATATTGCTGCAACGTTCACGGCGGAACGACGCTGGAAGAAGTTAAGTCAAATCTGGAACAGCATGCCTGCGAAGTAAAACGTCTGGTTTCACCTGACGTGACGATGCCGATTGGTCTCTGGCTGAGCCAGTCAGCGATTGCGGGGCTTGGTGATGAAAGCCAGGCTCATGTCGACGCCACGAATTCGTTTGGCGACTGGCTTGCTGAGCGAGGTTTCGATCCGTTTACGTTCAACGGCTTTCCGCTGGGAGACTTTCATCAGGAAGTTGTGAAGCATGATGTCTACTTGCCAACGTGGGCTGATTCAAGTCGCCTGCAATACACCATGAAGCTTGCCCAGGTTCAAAGTCTGTTGCTTGCTCGTGCCGGTGCAGCGCCGAAATTCCAAACCATTTCAACCTTGCCACTTGGTTGGCCAACCGTTCCCAAAGAAAAGCTGTTCACCCATGAGGATGAGTTCCTTCAGCAATGTGCGGCGAACCTGAGGAAGCTGGCCGAATACCTCTGGCGTCTGAATAATGAAACTGGCAATCACGTGATGGTGTGTATTGAGCCAGAGCCGGGTTGCGTGTTCGACACCTGTCATGACATCGTGCGGTTTTTCAATCAGTATTTGTTGGCAGATGAGTCAGCACAGGGAATTCAACTTCTCGAATACATCGGTGTTTGTCACGATGTTTGCCATTCCGCAGTCATGTTTGAAGATCAGGCGACTGCCGTTAAGGCATATCGTGATGCTGGTATTCGAATCGGAAAAGTTCAGGTGTCATCGGCGATCAAAGTTGAATTCGGCAACGACGAAGGGTCAAATCGACGTAAGTTACGGCAATTGTCGCAATTTTCGGAGCCACGTTATCTCCATCAGACCTGTGTGCGTCGTTCCAATGGATCAGTCGAGTTTTTTGAAGATCTGTCAGCAGCACTGGCCAGTCAAAAGCATCCAGAAGGAGAATGGCGAGTGCATTTCCACGTTCCGATCTTTGCAGAAAAGCTCGATTTGATGGACACGACGCAGGACGAGATAAGTCTGTTTCTTGGTGCGCTGCGTGTTAACGATGTGTCGAACGTTGAGCACTACGAAGTCGAAACTTACGCGTGGAACGTTTTGCCCGAGGACCATCGGGATATCGCTGGTGGGCTGGCGTCAGGAATCGCTCAGGAGCTGACCTGGTTTGAAAAACTCGTTCGTGAGAACAGCCCGTAGTCCGCGAAAACGAAAAAAGCGCGAAGCCCAACGGGCTCCACGCCATGATCGATCGCTTTATCTTCCTGTTCCTAGTTGAACAGTGTGAAGAATCCGCCAAACTGGAACACTGAGAGAACAGAGTTCGTGATAAGCTCAGGCTTGCGATATTCAAGGATAATCAAGTCACCAGGTTGGATGATGACTCTCTCGGTAGGATCGCTAAGTGCGTATCGCAGGTCGACATCAATCGCAACTTGCTCGCAACCACACTTGCGAAGAACGGTAACCTGAGTCGCAGGCAACACTGAACCGATTCCACGGAAGCTGCTTGAGCCGCCACCGCCAGCTGTCGCTGATCCGTTTCCGCCTGCCAGTGCCATGGCTTCAAGCACATCGATGTCGTAATCGCGAGGCAACGGAAAGCGTCCTCCATCAAGAAGTCCACCGGTGTAGAAGACATCCCGTTCGCGACCCTTGATGTAGACAATGTCTCCATCTTCAAGAGTAATGTCGCTTTCATTGATGTTCGGGAATTGGCCACGTTCAGCTTCGATTGGAATTCGAACCATGTTTGCCTGTTCAATGGTTGCTCCGTTAGCATTTTGACTGGCTGGTGCTCCAACTTCCTGGACAATTGCGTTGAGGTTGTTGAAGTTTTGCTGACCACCACGAAGAACAATGATCTCGTTCAATGCTCGTTCACCCGGCATGCCGCCAGTTTCGCTCAGAGCGTGAAGGACATCATTTTCGTAAGCAGGCAGTTCGATTGAGAACGACTGTGTTTGCATCGAGTCATCGATGAAAGTCTCGTTGTCACGAATCGAGTTGGATACAGTACCCGAAACAATATCTTCGCGAATGACGAGGATGTTGTATGTGCGGCGTCGCATCAGCGTAACGATGATCTTCTCACTGCCTTCAAGAAGGATTTGTTCTTCGCTGTAGGCGTCGACGATTTCTTTCTCCGCATCAGCCAGCGTCATGCCCGAGATTCGGATTGGCTTGATGAGCGGCAACGAAATGAATCCATCGTCGCGGATTGGCACTGGATAGCCGAGTGCTGGCTGTTGGCCAGCATCTTCCGGGAAGTGTACCGGTGGTGGTACGTCTTCATCGCCCGTAATTCCCTGGATGTAGATACCGAGCGTATCACCACTTCCAAGCTTGTACTGCTCCGGAGGAGTCTGTCGCAACGTCAGAAAGTTAATCTGAGTTGTGTTGTCTGGCTTGCAGCAAGCCGCGTTGAGAACTTCGTTTGCTGGAGTCAAATCCATTGGACCTGTGGATTGACATCCAGAGAATCCACAAACAGCGACACATAGAAAGGTCGTCGCCAGTAACCGGTAACTCGTAATCGCAGCATTCATGCCGGATCTCCCACTTCAATCGATCAATCCTCCTGATTCCAAAATCAGGATGGTATCAACAAGTTCGGTTAGCCAGACATCCGGTTGTTAAGGGTTATGACGGAGTTCGTGATGTTCCTGTAAGCGAAACTATGCGGGTTTTTCGGGTTTTTGCGGTCAAGTGTCAGTAAACGGCCATGGTTCCGTTACCCCACGAAAAAAGCCCCGAGCAATGTGCACGGGGCCTTTGATGAGTTTCTGCTATCGCCTTTGCAGCGACAGATTATTGATCGGGACTGGAGTCGATGCCACTTAGCCCCGCCAAGCCCGCAAGTCCAACCAGGCCGATGCGACCATTGCTAAGCAGTCCGCCACCAAAGCGTCCGCCAAGTAGTCCGCCACCGAGACGTCCGCCAACGCTTCCACCGCCGAGACCGCCACCACATGTGTTGCAGCTTCCGCAAGTCGAAGAGAATGAAGAAACTGGCTGCGAAGCGAAGTTGTCGTAAACAACGTCGGATGATGCGTTGCACATGCCAATTGAGCATGGTGACCCAACAGCAGGAGTTGAGAAAGGTACAACGTCGAACGACTGTGAGCCAACAAACCCGTCAGAAGAACCAAGAATTTGATAAGGCCCTGGCGCGACGCTGGCGAATGAGAAGTTGCCATTTTCGTCAGTCTTGACTTCGTCGATCACTTTGCCTTCAGCAGAAAGCGTGACCTTCGTATTGGAAGCCACTTCCTTGGACTTCTCGACGAGAGCTTTACCTTCAAGCCCACCGTCTTTGTTCAGCATTACTTTTTGAATGTTCTCCTTGACGGTTTTTACAACCTCTTTGGAGGGACTGGTTGTCGCCGCTTTTTCGACTTTTTGTTGAGCCATTGTTGGCGCTGCGATAACGCAGACCGCCAAAATAGCGGCAAACTTCTTAATGAACATGGTGAAAATCCTGGGAGAGTAGGTGAGGCTAACTGGCCACATCTGTTATCTAAATTACCCACATGGAAGTGAGAACGCCCGATAGTATATTTCATTCCCATCACAGGTCAAATGAAATTAGTAAAATTAGCTACAATCCGGGTATTCAGCATATTTGGACATCAATCCAAAGAAATCAGATTTAGCGGTCTTAACGCTCGTTGCCAGGCGATAAAAGACAAATAAGCCCTTTCTACCGTTCCATTTTCCTTCGTGTCGTTGAAAAAATGAAGCTCGCCTCGACTCTTCTTGCCGGTCTCATGATTTTGGCGGCTCCTTGGCCAATTGGAGGTAATTTCCTCTATGTTCGCACGGTTGTGCTCGTTCTCACGGCAATTCTTGGCATTATGGCCGCGTTGTCGTGTCTTGTTGAGCGAAGACATTTCTCAACGAGCATCTTGTGGCTGGCTCTACCCTTGGCTGCTGCTTACGTCATGTTTCAGACCCTTGACGTAAGTGGTCCGATCTCGATCTATCCCTCAGCGACCAAAGCACAGCTTTATGTGTTGGCGAGCGCTATAGGGATTTTTCTTTCTTCCATAATTTTGTTTAGGGACACCAGGACAATTGAGCCTTTGCTGGTTTGTGCCAGTGTCGTCGGGTTTGCCGTCGCCTTTGTGGGAGTGATCCAAAACCTGGGCGGGAATGGGAAAATCCTTTGGGTTTATGAGCTTCTGTTCGGAGGTGTCCCGTTTGGACCTTTTGTGAATGCCAATAATGGAGCTGGCTTTCTGATTCTGGTCGTGGCTGGACCATTCTACTTTCTGTCCAAGCAATTTTTGACCCGAGACAAGGACGAGTCCCAGTTTCAGTTGGACGATATGGTTTTGAATTCTGATAGCTCGGGAAGCTCCAGGCGATCCAGGAAGAAGGGTTTTACGCCGCTTCGAACTTTCGCGAAATTCCTGGCGAATCTTCAGGTTCGTCATCTCTATTGTCTGACCGCACTGATTGCGATCGTTGCTGGTGTTTTTCTGACACTCTCACGTGGTGGTTCGGTCAGTATCGTCGTTGGACTCTCCGCGGGAATGCTGATACTGATGATTGCCAATCGCTGGGCGGTGATTCTGGCAGCGATTGTGATTGTGGCATGCATTGGAGCCGCGACATGGATCGAGCAAGTCGAAGCAGTTTCTCAGTCGTTGGCAACGATTGCCGATGCCGACAGCAATACAACGCCGAGACTTTTGCACTGGAAGGACGCCCTGCCCTACTACGAAAGTTACTGGCAATTCGGATCCGGGCTGGGAACGTATCGATACGAGTATCCAGTTTTCCAGCAGCAGGAGTTTCAGGGAAAGTATGCTCATGCCGAAAACGTCTATCTTGAGACGTTGGCTGAACTTGGCATCGGCGGCATCGTGGCTCTGTTGCTGTCAGTGTTGGTGTTGTTCTTTTCTTGCATTCGACTTTTTCGTCAGCCAATGGTCTCCGATCGGGCTTTGGGAGTCGCCGGTTTTGTAGCATTGGTGGGGCTGGCGTCAGCAAGCTGTCTGGACTTCGGTATCTATCAGCCTGCCAACTTTATCGTGGCGTCGATACTGTTTGGCGCCATTGTCGGGCGTGCCAGCCATCCGGACTGCGCTCCAAAAAAATCAAAGAAAGGGAAAGTAATCGGGCAGTACTTTCAGCTTTCGATGCTAATTCTGTTAATTCTGGCTTGTGGTTACTCGGTGATTCCAAGTGCTGCTTTGGAGTCAGTGCAATTGGCCAAGCGGCAGGTCGCACTGCACACAGCACACGGCGGTGAGAGTATTCATCGATTGGACAGAGCTGAAAAGTCGTTGCTCTTTGCGGAGAAGTTTCTTCCTGAAAACTGGGAGGTTCAATACCTGCTCGGGCAGTGTCAAATTTTCCGACATCGCCAGGCACTGACTGATCAAGTTCGAGCTGAGACGGAAGATGCAATTCGACAACAGGCGATTGATGCCGGTTTGAGCGAAGAAGAGGTCGAAGACGCGATTCCAGCGCGTTCCGATTTCTGGACGACGACCTCCATGATTAACCTGCATCGAGTGATGCGAATGGTGGAAGTCCAGGATCCGCAAGAGTTTGCTTCCATGAGAGCAGACCCAACCGTAGTCACGCCTGAACTGCAGAAAGCGTGGGAGCACTTTCATGAAGCGCTCTCCCGATGTGACCGGGTTGAGCGAGTGCATTTTCGACTTGCTCAGTTGACGGTACTGCTGGGACCCGTTGAAGGTAACCGAGCGGCCGAATCGGCTCATGTTGCCAACGCACTCGCGCTGGCCAAAGGTTACACCGGACTCTTGTTTGACGCGGGGCTGTTATGCATGCATTCGGGGAACTTCGAGCAATCAGCGGAACTGTGGGCTAACTGCCTTTCGCGTAGTCGGCAGTATGAGCGCCGAATCGTCCGTTTTGGTGTTGGCTTGCCCGGCAAACTTTACTTCGAAAAAGTCCTTCCACAAAATCCGGATAATATGCTCAGACTGTCAAAAGAGTACTTTTCGACCCCAGATCAGAAGGTTCCGAATGAACTCTTGCTGGTCCACACTAGAAGACTCATCAAAAGCTCCAAACTTGACGATGTCCAAAAAAGCGTCTTAAACGGTCGAGCTTGGTTTCAAGCGAATAACTATCAACAAGCGTGCGAAGAGTTCGAACGGGTGCTGTCCACAAAACCGGATAGCCCCCCTTGGCGAATGGATTACGCGATTTCGCTTGGAGAAATAGGGCGTTTCGACGACGCAATCAAAGAATTGACGAATTGCCAACTGGAACAGCCAGCATCGGCGATTAAAATCTCACGGTTAGTTGAATCAATGAAGAGAGAAAGACTGAGACAGCGAACCAGCGACCGGGAATGAAATCCCCCCCTTAATTAATGTTTTAAAGAATTTCCGCAATTTTAGCCCACAATCGCCGATCATCGAAAAATCGAACGATCGGTACTTTCGGCCACGGTCGAACCCAACCTGGAGTAAGTGAAAATGTCCGGATTACGCCCAGTCCAAAACAACGCCAACTATCAAATTCCGCAACCAGGCGCGCCGCAGCAGATGCCTTCGTCCGGAGGAGGTCTGTCAGAACTTTACAACTTCGATGTCTTTGACATGGTCAAGCGCAAGTTCTGGTTGATCATGTTCTTTACCTTTGCAGGTATTGCACTTTCTCTGTTGTTCTTCATGAAGGCTCCCAAGACCTATCGTTCAACGGCGAAAGTGTTTGTCGATGAGAAGAGCGCGCCGAGCCTTGAGGATGGCGACGGTTTCAATCAGAACACGGTTGAGAAATACATTGAGGTATTGCGAAGTACTGCCACATTGAAGCATGCAGTTCGTGATGGCAAATTCGAGAAGATGAGAATTTTCGAAGATACCGATTCAGTGATTCGCGAACTTCGTGATGGCAAATCGTTGATAGCAAAGTCTGCTGACATTAAATCGAACTCTGGCGTTATCAAAATTTCTTTCGACGGTGCTGACAAGGAAGAGGTTCAGCAGGTGCTTGAGTCCGTTGTTTCTGCATTTGGCAGGTACATCGATTCGGATGCCAAAGACATTGGCGGTCAAACGACCGACCTTTGGACCACGCTTCATCAAAACATGATCGAGCGCCAACAGGAGGTGCAGAAAGAGATCGAAGAGTTGATGGGGTTGCCGGAGATGTTGATTGTTGACGGTCGTGTCCAAAACCCGTTCCAGCTTCAACAGGCTCGCTTGCACGAAGAGTTGCATCAGTTGCGCCGTGATCGCACCAAGGTGGAGGCTCGTATCGCTGCCATTCAAGTGGCCAAGTCTCAGGGAAAGAACGCTGAGTCACTGGTGATCGGCGTGCTTCAGGAGTTCAATGGAACTTCGCAGGGAGCCTACGCTTCGACACACGACAAGTATGTCGAACTGAAAATCCTTGAGCAGGAGCTCTTTCAGAAGTACGGTGCCAATCACCCGGAACTGAAAAACGTTCGCAAGCAAATTTCGATGGTTGATTCCATGCGAATGCAGGAATTGTCCTCAATGCGAGGCGAGTCAGATGTGCTTCAGGGCAAAAGCGACATGGTTGCTGACTTCGTGAACCGAATGAGCGGCGAGATCTCGATGATCAAGGCTCAGGAAGCGAGTCTTGAGACATCAATTCTCGAAGAGCAGCGAAAAGCTTCATCTACCTCAGTCAATATCGATCGACTGCTGGCATTGCAACGCGAAAGAGACCGTCTGGAGCTGTATAGTGACAACACGATTGACAAGCTTGGCGAAGTAAAAGTCCTTGAGGATTTCCAGTGGCGTAAAATGTCGGTTCTGAATCCGGCTTCGGCTGCAGAGAAGGTGGCTCCAAGTTTGCCGCTGTGTCTTGGTGGTGGATTGTTCCTCGGAACATTGTTTGGTTTTCTTTTCGCTGGTGTCAAGGAAATGGCAGAGAAGACGTTCCGGTCTTCAGATGATATCGCGGCTTTGCTTGGGTCGCGGGTTGTTGGCCATGTTGGGTTGTTCCAGCGTGTGCGTCCCCGCAAAGATTCCCAGTTCGCAAATGTGGCGCCTGAGTTGATCTCACTGCACCAGCCATCGAATCCTGCCTGCGAGGCGTATCGTTCGATTCGAACATCCATCTTCTTCCGTGCCCAGGAAACGGGTGCCAAGATCATTCAGATGACCAGCCCAACGCCTGGTGATGGTAAGTCGACGACGATTTCGAACCTTGCTGCTTCGATGGCTCAATCGGGCCGAAAGGTGCTTGTCATTGATGCTGACTTGCGAAAGCCTCGTCAGCACAAGTATTTTGGTGTTGATAACGATTACGGTTTGACTTCGGTCGTGTATGGCCAGATGGAACCTGAAGAGGCCGTCCGTGTAATTCAGCCGGAATACCTGTCGGTCGTTACTTGCGGTCCGATTCCTCCGAATCCATCTGAGTTGCTTACTTCGGCTCGTTTCGAAGCCATCATCGGCGTCTACCGTGAGCAGTACGATTTCATTCTGATTGACACGCCACCACTTTTGGCGGTCACGGATCCTGCGATTGTTTGTCGTTTCGTTGATCTTGTTTACATGGTCATGCGAATCACTAACGGAGTCCGCAGTAATTCGTCTCGGGCCAAGGAAGTAATTGACTCAATGGGAGTTGAACTTTCGGGCGTCATCATCAACGGTCTTCGTCGCCGCGATCAGAAGACTTACGATTACAAAGGCGGCAAGTACGGCTACGGTGGCTACGCTTACGGAAGCAGTTACGGAACGAGCTACGGCAAGAACTACTCTGGTTCGGCCGACGCTCCAGCGAGTCCGAATCCTGCGACCTCGCATCAACCTCCAGTTCCAAATCTGCTGGACGCGAAATCATCTGCCAGGTCGCGACAATAGTCGGTTCTTGAAGACAGATTCAAAAGGCCCTTTGGTTGTTTGCCAAGGGGCCTTTTTTCATTGATGATCCAGGCAGCAGGCTTCGTGCTGGATTTGTCGCCAGCCACCGAAGACATTACCAAAACAAAATTGCACCTGCTGGTTCAGCTTCAACGGGCATTAACTCGGGATACATGATCCCCAGTGTAAGCAGGGTCAACGAAAGAGAATTCAAAATAACGTGAACGATCACGCAGGGAATGAACGAACCTGTTTTTCGAAAAAGATAACCGAGCCCGATCGCCAATACGAATAGCGGGATCGGTGCTGGGCCCTGGCCAGCGTGGACTGCGGCAAAGAGCACCGAGGTAATGAAAATCGGCGCCCAAAAACGATACTGTTTTTGAAACGGAAGCTCATTGGGTGTTTCGCGATTCGAATTCGGGGTTACTTTGCCACCTACGACCCATTTTTCCTTTGGCTCGTCGTAGTCGAAAGTTCTTTGCAACCAACCTTGAATCAATCCGCGAAAGAAAAACTCTTCCGTCAGCGGCGCAACGCCAACCGCGGCTATCCACGCCCAAATAGCGGTGGCTTCGGAGAAATTCTCTTTCAGCGAGTCAATGGTCGGGTGGGTGTAGGGAATCAGCTGGGTCACGACGAGCTGTATCAACATCACCAGGGGAATCAGCATTAGCGCCGCAACAAAACCGATCAACAGATCGCGGGCCAGCGTCCTTGATTGGCCCAGCCAGGTAACTCGCCGATGTCGCAGCAGGAAAAATGCTGCTGCAAAAAAGGATGTCGCCAACTGAAACAGCATTATCCAGCCAGTGAATTCAAGCATGGCCGCTGGATTGGCCTCTTCACCAATGAAATTCTTCAGGCCCCTGACGATTGGAACGAAATGAAATGCAAGGCCCGACATCACGAACCAGATCATCACGGTTGCAAAGATATCAACGCCACCGATTGGCGAAACGTCGTGCTGTCGCAGCGAAAGCAACTCACCTGTTCGCCTTTTGGCGAGCAATCGATACGCCCACATGGCGAGACACATCAACAGGATGACATACTGGAAGATTGCCAGGGCTATTTGCATGAAACGCTACACGATCGGTTACGTAATAGGGCTGGTTGAAAAATCAAATCCACAGTTTAAGTCGCCCATCCAACATGTCAGGCAGCAGTTTCTGAACGTGATGAATTGCCTGTCGCTTTGAATAGCGAGTGCTCAAGTGTGATGCAACAATCAGTTCGTTCTTGAAGTTGTCTTTTCGATTCACGAAATCGTTCAGGTGCATGTGGCCGTTCTTGTGAATCAGATCCTGACGGTGATCTGGAGCGACAAACGTCATCTCGGTAATCAGGATCTTCACTTCGTAGAACAGTGGATTGTCATCCAGACCCCGTGGAGACGTATCTCCGGTGTAACCGATGATCGGCACGCGAATCTCTTCGGTGACTTCTGTTCCTGACTCGCGCAGATCACGAATCTGTTCTCCCGAGAGTTCGCGAAACTCGGGCTTCAGTTTGTTACGCCGCTCAAAGATCACGTATCCCATGCTGGTCACGGTGTGCGTCGTGCGAAGCGTCTTGACGACGAGTTCACGCGAAAGTTCAAACTCATCGCCGGCCGTTAAGCCAATCAAGTCGCAGGGCATCTTGCCACGATCGAGTGACTCGAACGAATTCAACATTTTGCGAACCGTCTTGGTCATGTACGCTGGCATCAGCAACCGCGGCGGAGCCATTTTCATCAGGCGGCGCCGCGAAACGTGAAGCGGAATTCCTGCAACGTGATCCAAATGGGCATGCGAAATCATCCAGGTCGGCGTTCCCATGAACTCCCAGGGATGAGCCCCCAGGTCGAATCCAAGCTTGAGTTCGGGAATTCGCCAGTACGATTGAACGGCGGCGCGGGAATAGCCCTCAACGGTCAGATCTCCATGAGAATGGGTTAAAACAGGTACGTTTTCAGTCATTAAACTCTGATATCACTCAAAAAAATCGGTCAAAAACGATCCTCGCGGGGCTCCTGAATGTTTAGAGCAGCGGGCGGTTTCGAAGTTCGGATTTCCTAAAACTCTGAGCAATTGATGAAATCGTCGCCTCTTACCGGATCATTCTGTAAAAATAGAGGAAGTCTGGTATGGTCCGCGACCGCAAAACGACTAAAAATGATCGAATCTGCTCGAATCGCAACGCCGATGACAAGATGAGTAGACCTGTCCGTTTGGTTTTGTCGCAAACATCGCTTTGTTGATGGACACTGCAGGCGGACGATTCGACTTAAACTGATTTCTTTCTGTAGCAATTCACGACGGTTGACATGTTTCCAATTTCGATACGCACGATGCGATTCTGGATGTTTTTTGCCTTTCTTGGCAGCATGCTGGTGATCGCGGCGCC